>CAZLBE010000410.1:0-2900 GCA_964557635.1 uncultured Desulfobacterales bacterium | reverse complement strand
AATAGAAACAGGAGGAAAAAATGATTCAGATTAACGCCCTTGCCGGCGGCCTTTTCATTCTCACGGTATTCGGTATAGTGGCAATGCGGCAGGTGATCGGTATTTTACGGTTATTTGTTGTCCAATCCCTTCTTCTTGCAGGATCAGCCTGTATCCTGGGATATGAATATTCGTCAATCCATCTTTTTGTGGTGGCTGGAATAACTGTTTTTACCAAGGCATTTTTTATCCCGTGGCTTCTTTATCGCATGTTGACCCATGAGATCCATGCCCGCCGGGAGATCACCCAGGTTTTTAATATACCAACTTCGCTTTTTATATCGGCAGGGCTTGTCATATGCAGTTATTTTATGGTGCGCCCGCTTTTAAATACAGACCCTAATGCATTTTTAAGGGTGAATCTGCCCATTGGTGTTGCAGGACTTCTAATCGGAGGGTATGCCGTTATTGCAAGAAGAGAGGCGTTACCGCAGCTTTTTGGAATTTTAACCATGGAAAACGGAGCATTCTTAGCCGGGGTCTGCATCGCTCCAAATCTTCCCTTAATGGCTGAGCTTGCAGCGGCATTTGATGTTTTGATCATTGCTCTTGTTGTGGGGCTTCTCACACGGAGTATAAACAAACGCACAGGCACAACTCTGGTTGGCAGAATGACAAGATTGAAGGAGGAGTAACAAAATATGGAACTTTTTATTATTCTGCTTATACCTGTTATTGTTACCTTGGTCTGTATGATACCGGTAAAAGGATACATGCTCAGTGCCTTTGCAACCATCTTCGGTTGTTTTGCCGTTCTTGTTGTGTCTGCATTTATGGCTTTTTCCCCGGGTCTTTCGGCACACAGCGGGCCAACAGCTTTTGACGGCTGGCTTTTCTGTGACGGATTCAGCGCTCTTATCGTTCTGCTTGTCTCCTTTGTGGGATTCACAGCTTCTCTTTTTTCATTGGGATATATGAAAAGAATGGAAACTGAAATGGAAACTGAAGCGAATACGCAACATAAGCCCGGACAATTCAGGATTTATTATGCATTGTACAATCTGTTTCTGCTTTCAATGCTTGCCGTTCCCATTTTTTCCAATGTGGCAATTGTCTGGATCGCCGTGGAACTGACAACCCTTTTGTCGGTTTTTCTTGTGGGGTTTGAAAACAGTTCCGAAGCACTTGAAGCTGCCTGGAAATATGTGGTTCTCACCTGTATGGGGGCGGCCATTGCCCTTGTGGGTGTTTTGATTCTTTACTGGGGACTGAGACTTTCCGGAACAAATCAGTTCACATGGTCACAGCTTTTCCATGCAGCTCCAAAGATACAGCCAATTTTTTTAAAGACAGCTTTTCTTTTTATTCTCATCGGTTTCGGAACAAAGGCAGGCCTTGTACCGCTTCACACCTGGCTTCCCGATGCGCACAGTCAGGCACCGTCTCCGGTGTGCGCCCTGCTGTCCGGAATTGAAACCACAACAGCCCTTTATGTCATCATAAGGCTTGTACCGCTTATGACGACAATTTCAGGGAACTGGGCATCACCATGGCTTATCACCTTTGGTTTGATATCGGCCGGAACCGCCGCTTTTCTTTTGATTCAGGTTAAGGACTATAAAAGACTTTTTGCATTTTCAACCATTGAGCATATGGGCATTATCCTTGTGGCTGTGGGCCTTGCAGGAAGTGCTGCCCATTATGGAGCAGTTTCCCAGATTGTGGCGCATACCATAACCAAATCCTTTTGTTTTTTTGCTGCAGGTGCCACACTTCTTGTTACGGGCACGCGTAATATTTCCCGTGTAAAAGGACTGATACGCACATCACCTGTTGCGGGAGCAGCCCTGCTTGTGGGAGGGTTTGCCATTGCAGGTGCTCCTCCGTTTGCTGTCTTTTTAAGTGAATTTTCCATAATAAGAGCAGGCGTTGCCGCAGGTCATTATCTTATCATCGGAGGGCTTGTTATTTTTATTGTCATTGCCTTTTGCGGGATAATGTCACATGTCAACGGGATGGTCTTTGGTGTGCCTTTGGAAACTGTTGCTGCAAAACCTGCTGCTCTGCCCATGGCCTGTAAACTGACTCTTGCCATTGCAGTGATTCCTGTTGTTATTCTTGGTATTTATTCTCCGCATGCAATTCATACGCTTATGCATTTTGCTGCACTTTCAATGGGGAGGTGAAAAAGATGAAATCTAAATTAAATGATGAAATTTCACTGAATAAAAATATAAAAATTACTGAAAAATCCGATGCCGGAAAAATATTGAACTTCAATGACGTGGCCGTGATCGCGGCATCGCAATGGAATGACAGGATAAAAGTTGTAACAGATTCAAAGAACAGGATTTTACGTATTAAAACAGAACCTGAACTTCTGCCTGAGATCTGTGCATGGCTTTTTTCCGGGCTGAAATTCAGTTTTGCCCTGATGATAGTGGAGGAAAATGCACCTGACTGGATTGTCCGTTATATTTTTTATACACCCTGTGATACCGGACAGGTGCACGTTGTGGTAAAATTTCCCCTTTCAAGAAAAAGAATTCCAAGTATCAGTTTGCAGGTACATGCAGCAGACTGGCAGGAACGTGAGATTGAAGATCTGTTCGGACTTTTTTTTGAGGGGCATCCCCGGCTGGGAAATTTCGTTCTCCATGAAGAGTGGCCAAAGGGGCTGCATCCCATGTTAGATTCCTTTGATGCCAGGCAGTCTTATCCCGAAAAAAAAGAAAGTTATAAATTTGAACATCATCAATCAAAAAGTCATCAATCGGAGAGTCATCAATCGGAGAGTCATAAATTTGAAAGTGATCAATCTGAAAGTCATCAATCTGAGAGTAATAAATCGAAAAGTAACAAATCGAAAAGTAATAAATGGGTGCCGGGGCGTATTTTAAAGGCTTCGGGCGCTTTTATGA
>CAZLBE010000409.1:0-2905 GCA_964557635.1 uncultured Desulfobacterales bacterium | reverse complement strand
TTTTTTATGCGCTTTTTTAATACTGCAGGTCATGTTAACTGTGATGACCATTATTGCCTTCCTCCCCTTGAGCGCTTTGATCTGAAAGAGATCGAAATGCTTCTTGTCCAAAAAAAATATTTTGTTCTGCACGCTCCAAGACAGACAGGCAAGACCACCTGTATGCTGGCCTTAATGGAGCATCTGAACAATGGGGACAATTTCAGGGCTTTGTACTGCAATGTGGAAGCGGCCCAGGCTGCAAGGGAGGATGTAGCCCAGGCAATGAACGATATCCTGCGTGTAATGTCAAGGAGTGCAGAGATATATCTTAAGGATAATTTTCTCAGCAGAGAAAGAGACATTTTTCTAAAAAACGGCGGCCACGGAACTGCTCTGACAATGTCACTTAGTGCCTGGGCCGAGCAGTCTGAAAAGCCCCTTGTTATCATTTTTGACGAAGTTGACTGCCTTATCGGAGACAGTCTGATATCTTTTTTACGTCAAATAAGATCAGGATATACCCAGAGACCTTCCTATTTTCCCCAGTCGATCATTCTCTGCGGAATACGGGACATACGGGATTACCGAATCCATTCAAACCGCAACAAAGAGATCATAACAGGTGGAAGCGCTTTTAATATTAAAGCAAAATCGCTGCGTCTCGGTGATTTTGTGGAACAGGAAGTTTATGCCCTGCTTGATCAGCACACAAAAGAAACAGGACAAAAATTTACTTCCCGCGCCAAAGCCTGCATATGGTATTTAACCCTGGGCCAGCCATGGCTGGTAAATGCCCTAGCCTATGAGACCTGTTTTGAAATAAAAGAGGGCAGAAACCGCTCTTTGCCCATTGATAAGGATATGGTGGAACAGGCAAAGCTGAATCTTATTGTCCGGCGGGAAACTCACCTTGATCAACTCACAGACAAACTGCAGGAAAAAAGGGTTCAGCGTGTGATAGAACCTGTTTTAAAAGGAATAAAAGGTCCTCAGCATCTGCCAATTGATGATATCAGGTATGTTGAAGATCTCGGACTTATCACCACAAAAGGGCAGATTGCCATAGCCAACCCCATATATCAGGAGGTTATTCCAAGGGATTTGACCTATGGCACGCAGGTCACTTTAAGCCAGCAGACTGCCTGGTATATAAAACCGGATGGTTCAATGGATGTAAATAAGCTTTTGTCCGCCTTTCAGGAATTTTTTCGTGAGCATTCGGAACATTGGTTAGAGAGATTTCAATACAAAGAGGCTGGCCCTCAACTTTTGATGCAGGCTTTTCTCCAGCGCATTGTTAACTCCGGCGGGCGCATTGAACGTGAATATGGACTGGGAAGAATGCGCACAGATCTTTTGCTTCTCTGGCCGCTGAATAAAGCTGAATCAGGCAAGCCTTCCGGAACCAGGTGGCAGGGGCCGGTTCAAAAGGTGGTTATTGAACTTAAAATTCTGCATAAAACCCTGGAAAAAACCATTGAACAGGGCATGGAACAGACCTTTTCATATATGGATAAGTGCGGTGCCGAACAAGGACATCTCATTATTTTTAACCGCGACCCAAAAGTGTTATGGAAGGATAAAATTTTTCAGCAGAAAAAAAGCCTGCATGGCAGAGAAATTATGATCTGGGGAATGTGACGCAGCTCAAATTGCGACTGAACTGTAAGCGTTTGCAGGGTGCTGCAGATGCAAGGCGGCGGGCAAGCAGACGAAGTACTAAAGTACTTCAAGTGCAAAGCCAACGCTGCAGGTGCAGTGCCCTGTGAACGCTTACCAATTATTTAAGGCTAAAAACAGATAATGAATATTGATATTTTTATGGAAAAGCTGGGGCAGTGCTATAAGCAATGGGACAGTCCTGTGATCACCCTTATTGCAAAAAGAAAATCAGATCCTTTTTTAATACTGGTTTCAACGATTATTTCTTTAAGGACAAAGGATGAAGTTACAATAAATGCATCACAACGATTTTATGAAAAGATTAAAACCCCCCAGGATGCTTTACAGTCAGGACATGAGGCCATTGCTGAAATGATTTATCCTGCGGGTTTTTATCCGACAAAGGCAAAAAGGATTGTTGAAATCAGCAGGATTCTGCTGGAAAAATATAATGGTAAAGTGCCTGACAATATGGATGCTCTGCTGGCGCTTCCCGGAGTCGGGCGGAAAACTGCAAACCTGGTTTTAATTGAGGCGTTCGGCATGGAAGCGATATGCGTTGATACCCATGTTCACAGGATCAGTAACCGTACAGGGTATGTGAAAACCGATTCTCCCGATGCAACGGAAATGGCTTTAAGAAAAAAATTGCCGATAAAGTACTGGAAAATGTACAATGAAATTCTTGTTGCATTTGGCCAGAAACTGTGCAGGCCCGTTTCTCCATGGTGCAGCAAGTGCCCTGTTTCAGATATGTGCAGGAAAAAAGGTGTGATAAAGTCAAGGTGAGATTCTTTTCGGAGTGCCTTTTTTTCATTGATTCCTGTGAATCGATTCCTACGGCAGGTAAATTTTTTTATGTTTATTATTGACAAAAGCTTAACATATCTATAGGACAGTTAATCATGTTGAATAATCAGACAGAAATCTTTTTTATGCAGGCAGATTCCACTATGGGGATAAATCTCTGGTGGCGTGGTTCCTGGTTTTTTATCAAAAGCCTGCATGCCGGATTGATTTCTAACTGATATTAAATAAAAATTAAGGATGATAATCAAAGGCTGCAGGAAAATCCTGGAGCTTTTTTATTTTTAAGGCTTCGGGAAATAAAAACCCGCAAGCCTTTTTTTATTGCTGTTAAAATTGTCTCGCTATAACCGCCATGAGGCGGATCTGGACTTGCCCGGACCCGTTTAACAATAAAAAATGAAATAGGCGTAATAATTTACATTCTATTTCATATAAAAAAAGTAAAAAACTT
>CAZLBE010000408.1:0-2913 GCA_964557635.1 uncultured Desulfobacterales bacterium | reverse complement strand
ATTTCAGAGTATTCCGGGATTACAATTGCCCGTTTTGCATCTGGATGAGTCAAAATATGATGTGACCCTTTTTTGCGTTTGTAAGAACATCCGTAGTTTTCAAATATCTTTCTCAATTCTTTCCAATGAACAGGTGTAATTTTAGGCATTTAGGCAACCTGCACTGAATGTTTTTCAAAACCGATCATTTCTACCCTATGAAGGACCGTACCATTCTCCTTATCATAGCCACATTCAGATAGATATTCATTCAACGTTCCGATCTCCTCCATTTCTTCAAATTGAATCTGAATAACCTCTAAAAGATTTTTTTTTGCCTGGTCTCTTGTTGTTCCCTGAGAAATAAAATCCAGCTCAGGACACTTGGCAATAAACCATTTGCCCTTTTGCCAGACTTCAATGGTTATATCTATTTCCATGATAAGAAGCTCCTTTTTTCCCCATGCTTAGCTTATGCATGACCGAGAAAATGAAAATTTCTTCTCTTTTGCTGCCATTGCAGACCTTGTACATGCCTGACACAGTCTCAGGCTGTCTTTGCCCTGAATCTGATGTTTCACAATTCTTTTTTCAAGAAAATTGTAATACCTTTCCGGCATAACAGGCTTTTTGCATACAGCACATTGAAGGACACTATGTTCACACATATCGGTTCCGGTAAATTCCGTTTTTCTTTGAAAATCATGCTGAACAATTTTAATCGCTCCTGTGGGACAGACCTCACCACAGGCACCGCAGGAGATGCATTTGTCAGCCATGGTTGTAAAATCAACAAAGGCAAAACGACCATCATCGGTTTTTGCAAGCCTTATTGCATCAACTCCCATTTCACTGCAGATAAACTGGCACAGGCCGCAGCCGATGCAAATGTCGCACCTTAAACACCGCCCGGCTTCCCTTGCGGCAGATTCAGGATCAAGCTCAAATTCAACCGGAATATAGTTGTTTTTTCTTTTTTCAGGTCTTTCTTCTTCAAGTATTGCCCTTTTCATCCCCTGACGGTCAATGGCATTCACCTTTAAGGGCGACGGCATATGTGAAAAAAGATCCGTATTATTATTGTTATCGGTTTCTTTGAATTTTTTTCCAGTAAGCCATGCATCAATTGCCTTTGCAGCCTGTGTGCCTGATTTTATTGCTTCAACGGCAATGCCGGGCCCTGAAACAACATCTCCGCCTGCAAAAACACCCTCCATTGAGGTCTCATAAGAATTTTTCTTTACAGATATCAGACCTCTGTCCGTTTTAACTTTGCTGTTTTCTTCAAGAAAGGAAAGATCTGAAGTCTGGCCTGCTGCAATCAAAATATTATCACTTTTCAGATTAAGTTTTTTTTCATTGTCAAATTCCGGGGAAAACCGTCCCGTCTCATCAAAAACCCTTTTGCAAAAAACAGCTTCAAATGTTTTATCAGCAGTTGCCTTATAAGGTCCCCATGAGTTATGTACAACAATTCCTTCATCCGTTGCAATTTTTAACTCATGGTGTGATGCGGGCATTTCATCGGCATTTTCAAGGCACACCATGTGAACTTTCACAGCACCCTGCCGAAGGGCTGCCATTGCCACATCCACGGCAACGTTACCCCCGCCTATAACCACAACTTCAGATCCGATTAAAGGGTTCTCATGTTTATTTACCTTTTTTAAAAAATCAACCCCTGAAAGAACATGGGGTAAATCATTACCCTTAAATGGAATTTTCCTTGAAAGGGGAATACCTGTGGAAAGAAAAACAGCATGAAACCCCTTGTTAAAAAGATCCGTAATGCCTTTTATTTTATGACCTGTTTTAATTTCAACCCCGTTGGATTTTATCCATGCAATATCTTTATCAAGTATATCAACGGGCAGGCGGAAATCGGGAATGCCATATCTTAACATGCCACCAGGGTTTTCTTCCTGTTCAAACACAACAGGAAAATGGCCTGCCTTTGCAAGAAAGAATGCCGCTGAAAGCCCTGCAGGACCTGAGCCTGCAATGGCAACACGTTTTCCAGTGCTTTTCTTTTTAACGGTCTTTGGATACCCTCCCTGATTTTTGAGTGTCTGTTTTGCAGCAACCGCCTTCATTGTACGGATAAATACAGGTTCATCAAAATACTGTCTCAAGCAGACATTTTCACACGGGGCAGGGCAAATCATGCCGCATACATAGGGAAAAGGATTGGTCTCTGTAATGATTTTCACGGCTTCTCTGTAATTTCTTTTTCCCGTTTCAGCCATGAAGCCCGGGATGTCAATGCCGGCCGGACATGCTTTCTGGCAGGGAGGCGACAATTTTCTAAAGCATATCCCTGCCTGGCATTGCTTGTCATTTACATGGCGCCTTAAAAGCGTCATATGATCTGACAAAAGGGGTTGTACAATTAAAAAAGCCTTTCTGCATAAATCAGAGCCATTTTTTTCAAAAATATCCGCAATGAACATCAACTCTCTTACAAAAATTTCTGCAGGGTTATTTTTAACATTTCCTGAAAAATTTTCTGTTTTTTTTATTTTTTCAGGCAAATTATCAATGGGAATCTCCTGAAATGCAGAAGCGTAGTGCGAAGCAGAAGTCTTAGCCAAAGCATCAACTGCAGCATTATGCATATCAAAGCCATAACAAATACGGGTAAAAATCCCTGCACACCTTGCAAGAATTTTTTTGTCATCTCCTCCTGATTCAGCCCTGTACCACAGATCAATTATTTGTTCCTGGGCATTGTGCACTGCACACTCTTTTTTGTACTGTTCCACTTGAATTTATATCCCCTTGAACTTGATAATTAAGCTTTTGCAAGCCTACTAATACTTTCCTATAACGGCCATGAGGCCGATCTAGTTACTCTCAGACGCTCAGACGGTCACACAATAAATATAGAAACTCTCATAATTAGCAATACTTGGCAGGAGTTTCATATAACCGCCA
>CAZLBE010000407.1:0-2922 GCA_964557635.1 uncultured Desulfobacterales bacterium | reverse complement strand
TTTCTCCCTCTGTTTCCCCATGGATTATTGCAGGTATTTTCATGGTTCTTATGCCCATATTTGTATTTATGACCATGGATACCATTAAAGATCGGAGACAACAGGTAATAGAAAAATTAACGGGCAGAGGCATTTTTCTTTTGCGATCTTTTGAGGCCGGTGCCAGAACAGGAATAATTGGATTCCGCTGGAAAGCGGGCAATGTTGAAAAACTTCTCTATGAAACAGCGATGCAGCCCGGAATTGCCTATTTAATGATTACGTCTGCAAAAGGTAAAATCCTTGCGGATAGCGACCCCAAAAAAACAGGCTCCATTTATAAAAACATGCCGGATCTAAAGGAATTAAACAAAAATACACTTGTACAACACAGACTAATTGTCTCTGATGCAGGAAAAAAAATATTTGAAGTGTTTAAAAAATTCAATCCTGCCCGCCGAGGCTGCAGGATTGAAAGCACTATTGATTTAAGGCAGCGCAGGATCACCGGCAACAGGCAGGGTATGGTTTACCAAGAAAAAGATACGGACTGGTGCAGAATGCATTTTTTCGCATTCAGACCAAAGGGGCAGCATCCTGAAGTTCAACAGAAACAATTTATTTTTGCGGGGCTTAAAATGGACAGAGTGGAAGCCATGCAAAAAAGATTTCTGCGCCATGCCATTGGCATGGGTATTATATTTTTTCTCATCGGATGCGGGGGAATTATTACTCTTTTTATTTTTCAGGCCTATAGAACGACAAAATCATCCCTTTCAAAGGTGAAGGCCTTCTCAGACAGGGTCGTTGAAACAATGCCTGCAGGTCTTGTTACAGTTAACAACGATTTTCATGTCACTTTATCCAATAAATCCGCATGGCTTATCCTTGATGCCTGGATAGGCAATGATAAAGACAGAAGCACCTTTGTTATACCCGATGAAATGATTGCTCTTGCCCATGAAATTCAAACCGGCAAAAAAAACATCACAAGGGAAGTAGAATGTGTGGCAAGATCCATGGAGATTGTTCTCCTTGATATCAATGCATCACAGGTTATTGATGATTCCGGTGAGATCACAGGCTTTCTGTTCCTTTTCAGGGATTTGACAGAACTTAAAAAATTAAAAAAAGAAGTTGAGAGAAACAGACGTCTTGCAGCGGTGGGCAAGCTTGCAGCAGGAGTTGCCCATGAAATCAGGAACCCCTTGAGTTCAATTAAAGGATTTGCAACCTATTTTAAGGAGAGGTATAAAAATACACCAAATGATCTTAAAACTGCTGAAATCATGATAAATGAGGTTGAAAGACTCAATCGCTCAGTAACCCAGCTCCTTGAATTTTCCAAATCCGTTCCAATTTCAAAAATGAAGGTCAACCTGTCCGAACTGATCTCCCATTCCATTCACCTTGTTCAAAATGATCTTGATAAAAAGAAAATAAAAACAATCATCGATATTAAAACAAAAAAGGATTGTTTTACAACTGATCCCGACAGAATAAATCAAATTTTGCTCAACCTCTACCTTAATGCGATTCATGCCATGGATGATGGCGGAACTCTTTCTTTACATGCATATGACAGTGAAAACAGTTTTTTTATCAAAGTAAAAGATACGGGAAAAGGGATTGAAGAAAATGATATGGATCATATTTTTGACCCTTATTTTACAACAAGACCCGATGGAACAGGCCTTGGTCTTGCAATGGTGCACAGTGCAGTTGAAGCACTGGATGGAAGTATAAGTGTGGAGAGCAGAAAAGGTTGCGGCACCGTTATCTCCATGAAATTTCCCGGTTAGGGAACTGGCAAAAAATAATCTACGTATATCGTGCAGGACTAATGAAAAAATCTAAAAAAATATTGATTGTGGATGATGACAAATCCCATCGTATCATGCTGAACATGCTTTTAACCGGATGGGGCTATGATGTCAACGAAGCTGATGACGGCTCAACAGGTTTTGACATGATAAAAGACAAATGCTTTGATATTGTGCTTCTTGACATGAAAATGCTCAAAATGTCAGGCATGGAAGCCCTTGAAAAAATCAACGAATACAACCCTTCTCTTCCTGTAATAATAATGACGGCGTATTCCTCCATTGAAACTGCTGTGGAAGCCCTTAAAAAAGGAGCATACGACTATCTTACAAAGCCCCTTGATTTTGAAAAGCTCAAACTCACCATTGAAAGAATCCTGGAAACTATCTATATAAAAAAAGAAAATACAAACCTGAAAAATGCCCTGGGAAAAGGATTTTCAAGAAAAAATATTATTGGCAGCAGCCCTGCCATGACAAAGCTTCTTGAAACCATTGAAATGGCAGCTCCAACAGATGCCAATATTTTAATAACAGGGGAATCCGGCACGGGAAAGGAATTGATTGCAGGTGCTCTGCACTATAACAGCAAAAGAAAAGACAATATGTTTGTAAAACTAAATTGCGCCGCCATAACTGCATCTCTGCTGGAATCCGAACTATTCGGACATGAAAAAGGATCGTTTACAGGAGCTGACAGAAAAAGAAAGGGTAAATTTCTTAAGGCTGATAAAGGCAGCATTCTCCTTGATGAAATAGGTGAAATGGACCCCGGCCTGCAGGCAAAGCTTCTCCGAGTCATTCAGGAAAGGGAGGTCACACCGGTTGGCAGTGATGCAAGCATTAAAGTTGATGTAAGAGTGATTGCTTCAACCAACAGGGATTTAAAGGCGATGATCAAAGAAAATAAATTCCGGGAGGATCTTTTTTTCAGAATCAATGTGGTTTCCCTTGAAATTCCTCCTTTAAGGGAAAGAAAAGAGGATATTCCCGAACTTGCCCTGCATTTTTTAAATTTCTTTTCCCAAAAAAATCACAGGGATATAAAAGGCTTTACACCCGATGTCATGGATGCCATGATAAGGTATCAATGGCCCGGCAATGTAAGAGAATTGATGAA
>CAZLBE010000406.1:0-2931 GCA_964557635.1 uncultured Desulfobacterales bacterium | reverse complement strand
AGTGCAGCTCAGCAGAAACTGAATGTAAAGATACAACAGTAAAATTAAATAAAATACCTGTTATCATGGATTATTCATCTCTTTTTCAGGCTGTGAAAATTGCCCGTAAAGCAGGAGATATTGATGCCTTGTTAGAAAAGAACACAAATGATGTTGAACTTGAAAAAAAGGAATGCCTTTCAAAGCTTAAGCAAATTGGTTTGTGGTCAGGGGATCTTGCGACACTCATGGAACTGCCCCTGCCATCCTGTGAGACAGTACGGAAATTTGAAAACAGCTACAGCGAAATTGCCGATGAAATACGTGAATTAAAAAAAGACCGTAAAAAAAACGAACAAGAGCTTAAAAAAGCCCTTGCTGAAATCAAAAAAGCTGAATTTGCCGGCAGGGTTCCTTCGGAAAAAGATCTGATTGATACCCGTGAAAAAAGGGAAAAAGGCTGGCAGCTTCTGTTGCGGCAATGGATTGAACAGAAAGATGTAACAGAGGAAATTAAGCATTATGATCCTTTGCTTTCGCTGCCCAATGCCTATGAGAATTATGTAAAAAAAGCCGACAGTATTGCAGACAGGCTGCGCCGTGAAGCAGACCGGGTGGCAAATGTTGCAGGTCTGCATGTTCAGGTAAAAATCCTTGAGGAATCCCTGGCAGAAAATGAAAAGGATAAAAAGACCCTTGCTCTGAAAAAAAAAGAACTTGATGCAACATGGCTTATTGTGTGGCAGCCCGCTGGAATCATTCCACTTACTCCAAAGGAGATGAACGGCTTTTTGACCCAAATGGAAAACTTAAGATTTAAAGTGGAAAATATTTTTAAAAAAGAGCAGGAAACACAAAGATATGTTCAAGCAAGAAAGGATCTGAAAAAGGCCGTGGAAAAAGGGCTTGATTTAATGGAGGAAAAGGAGATACCTTCAGGAGGACACAAGCTCGGGCCTGTTTTGATTTTTTCCGAGACTGTTCTTGAAAAAAATGCAGCACGTAAAATAAAACTTGAGAAATTAAAGGACAGACAAAGCAAAGCAGAAAAAACGTTTCATCAGGCTAAAAAAGATCTTGCAGCTGCCCGTAAGGCTCTTGAAAATTGGCAGGATAAGTGGAAAAAGGCGTTATCCGGTCTGGGGCTGAAAGAAGATGTGACAACATCCGAAGCCATTGACATGATTGATACTTTAAAAGACTGCTTTGACAAATTAAAAGAGGCTGATGATCTTCAAAAGCGTATTAACGGAATTGATCGTGATGCATTAAATATGGACAGCCAGTTAAAGGATCTGCTTAAAAAAGTGGCTCCTGATCTACTGGATCTTTCCATGGACCAGGCAATCCTGAAATTGCGGGTAAAGCTCAGCAAGGCAGAGAAAGACAAAATTTTATTTGATAAACTCTCTGAAGAATCCGACTTGCTAAAAAAAGAAATTTATACGGCACAGAAAAGGCTTCAAACAGTCCATGAGCAGATGAATGAACTTCTGCGCATGGCAAAATGTGACAGAGCAGAAGAATTAACGCCTGTAATGGAAAAATCTGCGGTTTATCAGGGCCTACAGGAGAAAATTTTTGATACCACCGCCCGTCTGGCAAAAATAGGGGCAGGAGAAAAACTTGAAGAACTTGATAAACAGGCAGCAGAGGTCAATATTGATGAACTTCCGGGTATGATAGAGTCTATCAAAAACGATATCAAAGAAAGGATAAACCCTGAGATCAACGAAATCTCCCAGGTGATCGGTGAGGAAAAAAATATACTTGCCGCCATGGACGGCGGTGACAGGGCTGCCATGCTCACCTGTGAAATGGAAGAAAAACTTGCCAGGATACAGCGGCTTGCCCAAAGATATGCCCATGTAAAATTAGCCTCTAAAATTCTGCAGCAGGAGATAGAACGTTACAGGGAAGCACACCAGGACCCGATTTTAAAAATTGCTTCAGAGTATTTTAAAAATTTGACCTTAGGCTCTTTTGTCAGTCTGCGAACCGATGTGGACGATAAAGGAGATCCTGTACTTGTTGGTATACGCCCGGACAACTCATTTTTAACTGTGGAAAACATGAGTTCGGGAACCCGTGATCAGCTTTACCTTGCCCTGCGTCTTGCAACGCTTAAGTGGCGTCTTGAAACAAGTGAGTCAATGCCATTTATTGTGGATGATATCCTGATTAATTTTGATGATGACCGTTCCAGGGCAACGCTAAAGGTCTTAAGTGAATTATCTGAAAAAAACCAGGTGATTCTGTTTACCCACCACAGGCAGATCGTGGAAGAGGCAGAAGGGCTCCAGGGAAAAGGGACCATTGAAATTCACAGGTTGTGAGCAGATAGCGGCAAAACCGTTATCCTTCTTACGGCGGTTATTCTTAGTAAACCGCAAATCTGCTGTCCAGGTCTTGTGCCTGACTTTTAAGAAAAGTGATGCGGATGAGATATGATATTAAAATTATAATATTGACGGGTTTGCTTGTTTTTTGTTCATCTGTTTGTACCCATGGATCTGAAAAACAGATGCCTTTTCGGCCGGGAGAGGAGCTGGTGTTTGTTCTGAAATGGGTTAATATCCCGGCAGGTAAGGCAGTTCTTCGCGTAGAACCATTGACCGATATAAATGGAATCAAGGCTCGTCATTTTGTCATGACAGCAAAAACAAATAAATTTGTTGATTTTTTTTACAAGGTAAGAGACCGCATTGATGCCTATGCAGATATTAAGATGAATCATTCTGTATTGTTTAAAAGGAAACAGAAAGAGGGCAGTTATAAAAAACATTCAAGGGCAAAAAACCATCAAAAGACCTGTTACATACGGGAAAAAAATGTTATAGGTGTGATCAATGTGATTTCAAGGCAGAATCTAAAAGTCAATGGTAAGATTTATGATACATTTCTTGTGGAACCGGAATTAAAAAATGTGGGCGGCGTATTTAAAAAAAGTAA
>CAZLBE010000405.1:0-2935 GCA_964557635.1 uncultured Desulfobacterales bacterium | reverse complement strand
GGTATCGGTTTGTCAATATGGCGGTAAAAAAATAAAAAGGAAATGCAAATGAAGGGAAAATATACCTGCAATGATTACAGAGAAGAAATGATTCTGCTTGGACTGAAAAGAAGGCTTGAACTTGAAAAGCTTGATGAGAATGAAAAAAAGGAAATCATAAAAAAAATCAGAGAGACTGAAAAAGCCATGGGTATTGATTAATGAAAATTATTATTGCAGACGACAACCCTGTTATGCTTAAAATGTATAAAACTGTGCTGGAAAAAACAGACTACAACATTATTCTTTCATCCAATGGAAAAGAAGCTCTTGAAAATCTCAACAAGTCAGGAGCAAGAATGGTTATTACCGAATGATGCTGTGGCAGGGCTTGATGCAGGTGCTGATGATTACATTAAAAAACCATTTAACCCCTATGAACTTATATCAAGGATAAGGGCAGGAGAAAGAATCATTGAACTTGAGAATAAATTCAGAAAAACCTATGGTGACCCTGTCCACGCCGAAAAAATGGCATCAGTTGGAAGGCTTGCCGCAGGGATTGCCCATGAAATAAACAATCCCGCAGGTTTTATATCCGGAAACCTTGATATGATGAAAGACTACCATAACGATCTTTTAAATTTAATACAAAAGTACAGAGCACTTGTGTCCTTTCTAACTGAAAATAACACACGTGATATTAACGATGAAATACAAATAATGACTAATAATATCAAAACAGAGGAAAATAAAATTGATATTGATTTTATTCTTAAGGATACCGGAGATCTTTTACATGAAAACAAAAAGGGGATTAAAAAAATCACCGATCTGGTCAGTGAGTTAAGAACATTTGCGCACCCGGGGGAACCAAAGGAGAAAAAAACAGACATAAACAGGGAGATTTCAGCTGTATTAAACATTATTCAAAAAAATATTAAATTCAGAGAGCAGGTTTCAGTTAATTTTGGAGAAATTCCCTCCATTTTATGTCATCCTGCTGAACTTAATCAGGTTTTTTTCTGCCTGTTGTCTAATGCAGCAAAGGCCACCATGAAAAAGGGCAGAATACGAATCTCCACTAAAAAGGACAACGAAAACGTAATTATTATAGTTTCTGATACTGGTAAAGGAATTGAAAAACAAAATTTGTCCAAAATATTTGATCCTTTTTTTACCGCAGACACTTCAGTAGATGATATTGACAATGGAAGAGGGATATCACTCAATACAGCATATAATATTGTCAAAAATCACGGCGGAAGAATTGAGGTAAGAAGTGACCTGGGCAGGGGAAGTGTCTTTTCTGTTATCCTGCCTCTTAAAAAAGAAAAAAGTGATGAAACTTTTGGATAGATACTTCAGTGTGTATATACAATTTGCACAAACAAAAATATGGATATTGATATGAATAAAGAAGCAGATAAGCAAAGAGAAGAACCTGATGGCAAAAATCAGCAGGAAAAATTTATACACAAGGTGTTAATCGTTGATGATGATGAAAATGTCGGTAAATCCATAGCAAGAATTCTTAAAAGACTTAAGATAGATTTCGCCTATGCATCCAGTGGAGACAAGGCGCTTGAAAAAGTTCAAAACGCTTCAACTCCATTTTCACTTATTATTTCAGATCAGCGCATGCCCGGTATGAGGGGAAGTGAATTCCTTGAACAGGCCAGAAAAATTTCTCCGGACACCATACGCTTTCTTATCACCGGATATTCAGATATGGACGCAGTTTTTGAAGCAATTAACAAGGGAGCAATACATAGATATATCTCCAAACCATGGGACACAAAAGAATTCATGGATGCCATACAGGAAGGACTGAAGCAGTTTGAACTCATTATTGAAGATGAGCAGCTTTTACGTCTTGCAAAAGACCAGAATGCAAAACTTTATGAATTAAACTGTGAGCTTAGAAAAAAAACAGAGATGCATCAAAAAAATATTGAAAATTTAAACAGGGAAATAGATAAGCTTAGCAGACAAATTAAAATCCAAACTGACAAGGCAAAAGAAGACAATTCTCTAAAAAGAATTGAAAAACTGCTCAAAGAGGAGAATATGCTTGAGCAGGATAAACTTAACAACCTTTACGTGGAATTATTAGAAGAGCTATTTGAACAATTCAGCGATATTGCAATAAGAAACGGATTTGAAATGCCTGAAAGTGATTTATTTGAAATAAAAAACTCCTAATAATTGAGCGGGTTTTGGCATACGCGCCTTTGGCCCATGCTTTGTTGAGAGAAGAATCTGGGCCAAACCAGATCCGCCTCATGGCGGTTATCAGAAATAGAATCGGAGATAAAAATGCCTGAGATAACAGATTATGGAATTCTTATTGTTGATAATGATGAGTCCTTTTTAAATACCATGCGCAGAACACTTAAAAAAAGAAAGTTCTCAAAAATCATTTCAGCTTTGAATGCCAAACAGGCCCTTAGAATTTTAGAAAGTGCTGAGACCGGCTTTGCACTTATTATTTCCGATCAGGATATGCCCGGAATGAACGGCATTGAGTTCTTTAAAAAAACATTAAAGATCAGTCCCTTATCAAGAAGAATCCTTTTAACGGGATACCCTGATTTTTCATCTGTCATTAAGGCAATTAATCACGGTTCCATACATAAATATATTATTAAACCACCTGAAACTGAAGATCTTATTAAAAAAATAGAATCCGAGTTAAAAATTTACGACAGATACGCTGAAAAGAAAAAGCTGATAAGTATTACAAGAAATCAGACCCTGCAGTTTTTTAAACTTGCAAAGCAATTAAAGTGTAAGAATAAAAAATTCCTTAATGAAATCAAATTAAAGCAGGATGAAAAAAAATCTCTTGAAAGCGCACTTGCGAAAATAAAGGCAGAACAAGATAAGAACAAAAAATATCAAGGACTTAATGCTGTTCTGTTAACAAATATTCTATTAAAACCTGACTCACTTT
>CAZLBE010000404.1:0-2939 GCA_964557635.1 uncultured Desulfobacterales bacterium | reverse complement strand
TTTAGCTGTCCTTTGTCCTTTGATGGAATCCGGGTTTCTATAAAGCACAGTGTTCCTTTTGGAAAAAAAGACCTGTCCGTTGCAATGGAGCGCATTGGTGTAATTTCAACACCAAGGCAGCCAAAGGGGCCGCCTTCTTCCTTTTTAAAAAACACAAATGAAGGATTATAGTTAAGGACTTCTTTCAGTCTTTTTGGATGCTCATTAAGCCACAGCCTTATGGCCTGCATCGACATATCCTTTTTTGCAATCTCTTTCTTATTTATCAGGTATCTTCCGATGGATCTGTATTCTCGGCCATTGCTTGTAATATAATGTGCCCTTAAAAAGCCCCCCTGCTTGAGCATAATGATCCCTGAACCCTGAATTTCAAGGAAAAAACGGTCTATGAGACTTTTGAGCCAGGCAATGGGATGTGCCCTTTTTGTGAAATCATCAATATTATTAATTTCTTTTCTTGAGAAATAGGGCACAACATGATTTTTTTTATTGATTCTTGCCTTTAAAGGCCCCATGTTAGCAAATCTGTCTGAAAAAAGAGAAAGATCTATAAAAACAATATCGTCGGGTTTTGAGTAAAGGGGGTAACTATATTCATCATCCTTTACAAGGCTGCCTGAAAATTGCGGTTCATAATATCCGGTAAAAAGCATTTTATGGCTGTTATTTTTTCCAACGGAACTATAAACAGCATAATTTCTCTTAATGAACCGGTTTATCTGATTTTGGGAGGGATTTTTTTGAATAAATAATAGAAACGCCTGTAAAGATTTTTTTACCCGGGATACAGTGAAAATATCCTTTCCAAAATTAATTTTTTTTGTCTCAGGTTTTTTATTAAAATACAATAAACTCTGTTCAATAGAATGCTTAAGCCCTATAAAATCAAGCTGATCATGGAATAAAGGGAAATCAGTTAAATCAATTTTTTTAAGGCAGTTGTATCTTGAGACAGGTTTTCTTGATGGTACACATCCCTTAAAGAAAAGGATTCCAACTGCCAAAGATACAAAAAGAAAAATCAATGAAAATCTGATGACTATGGGATTGTGACCATTGGGTACAGATAAATAAGATGATTTTGTCTTGTAAGGCATATCTATATAATTTTACTGGTTTTTCGTGCTTTTTAATTTACATCTGTGTTTACATCTGTGTTTACATCATTGTCCATTATCTTTGTCCTTGCTTCAACCGGATCAATTTCCGGAATATCTTTTCCTGTTCCTGAAGAGATCCCAAGGGATGATAATTTTCTTGCAGACACAAGAACCCTTTTTTCAATGGTTCCAATGGTTTTGTTATAAGTTGATGCGGTTCTGTCAATATCCCTGCCCAGTTTATTCATCATTTCCGCCATGGAAGAAAGTCTATTGAAAATTTCATTTCCAAGCTTTCCTATTTTCTTTGCATTTTCAGCACTTTTTTCAAGCCTCCAGCCATAGGAAACAGCTTTAAGCATGGAAATAAGCGTTGTAGGTGTTGCCAGCACCACATTTTTTTCAATGGCTTTTTCAATGAGATCAGGCTGAATGGAAAGGGCTGCACTGAAATAATTTTCTCCGGGAAGAAAAAGAACCACAAATTCAGGCGTAGGGGTAAATTTTTTCCAGTATTCCTTTGAAGACAGCTTGTTTATATGTGCCTTAACCTGTCCTGCATGGAGATTGAGAAATTGTTTTGTTTTTTCTTCACTGTCTGCCTCAACTGCATCAAGGTAAGCTGACAGGGGAACCTTTGAATCGATTACAATGTTTCTGCCGCCGGGAAGGTGGACCACCATATCAGGTCTTAGACTGCCCTTTACCGTCTTCTTTTCACCTTTTATACTTTCCTGCTCAACAAAATCACACTGAGCTGCCATGCCGGCAATTTCAGCAACCCTTCTAAGGGTTATTTCTCCCCATCTTCCCCTTACATGGGGTACCCTTAAGGCCTTTACAAGATTTTTAGTTTCCCTTTGAAGTGTGGCCTGGGTTTTTGCCATTTCAATGATCTGTCCCGACAGAAAACCAAAGGATTTTTCCCTTTCCCTTTCCATGGTATTAATTCTTGTTTCATAGCTTTCAAGGGCCTGTTTCACAGGTTCAACACTTTTAAGGATGTCATTTCCCTTTCCGTCAAGGTCTTTTTTTGCATCCTTTACATAGAGAGAAAAATATTTATCGGCAAGTTCAAGAAATTTTTCTGAATTATCCTGTAACGCTTCGGCAGATAAATTTTTCAGTTTCCCCTTAAAAAGGGAAAACCAGATTTTCACCAGAACAAGGCTTATGACCACCCCGGATAAAAAACCTCCTGTAAGCCAGTAAACATTTTCAATAGTAATTGTTGTCATTACACTCCGAAATTATTTTTAAGGGATCACCATATTACTGTCAGCGGTTCTAATTTTTTTAGTTTTTTGTCCGCGGTGATTAGTGGGGCATTATGATGAATTGCAGTAGCTGCAATAAGTCGGTCAGCAGGATTTTTATGCTGAAAAAAATCTTGTTGTGACAATGATGCGATTTCCGGGGTAATCGGTAAAACAGTTAAGGATAAAGCCAGACAGAGATCAGTCATGTACTGTACAGGTGAGATGTCATTTCGCAGTCGGCCGGAATGCATAAGCATGGCAATTTCCCAAAATGAGATATCCGAACAGGCAAGAGTTTTGTCAGACAATGCAGTTTCAATGGCAGCTTGAGCAGCATTGCTCAGGCGCTTTGGGTTATCCTGCCAGAAAATTAAAATATGGGTATCACAAATTATCTGCGTCTGCATTCCATTCTGCTCCGATAGGTTCTAAAATGTTTCCTTTTATCATTGTCCCCCTTAATTTCATAAGCCTGTTGTGTGCTTCTTTTGCAGCACTGACTTCAGGTACAATGCGGGCAATCTTTTTCCCATGGCTTGTTACCAGAAATTCAACCCCTTTTTGAACCTGTTTCATATAA
>CAZLBE010000403.1:0-2943 GCA_964557635.1 uncultured Desulfobacterales bacterium | reverse complement strand
TCCAAAAGAGTAGTGGCTCTTAAATCAGCAATATATGAGTCAACTGCCTGTCTTGCTTCCTCTGGCAACCTTTACAAAATTGTTCCTGTCCGGGGAGGTCAACAATTCCAGATAACCATGTCGTTAAGATTCACCCCGGCAGACCCTGCCACCACGGGGCACTTGGCTTTGAACAAAAAAAAGATCCGGTCATCATCATGGGGCAGGGTTTCATAATTTCCCTGGCCCTTGGCAATGATCAGATCGGCATTTTCAAATGCCTGTAAAAATGTTTGGGAGCACTCATCAAGGACGGTTCCCGGAATGGCAGCCCCTGAATCTATTGTAGTCACAAGTTCACTGATACCAGCCTCCCTGGCATCTTCAAGGGTAGCATCATTAAGAGCGGCACCCCCCCTGACCACAAAGGTCACCTTGTCCCTGTCGATTTTCTCCAGCACAAGCCGGTCAAAGACAATTTCACCGGCATTGTCGGCAATCCAAAGAATGCGGTCAGCTGCTGTAATCTCTTTAATAAGCCTTTCCATGTATCCCTTGACTTCATATGCCATGGCGTGTTCAATGGTGGCAAAAATAATCTCTTTATCAAGGGTTGAAAGGGCACCAAAATCGATTATATTTCCGGCGATGGAGAGTCGAACAGCTGTTTTAAATGGATCTTTTGACATCTCTACCATGGCCCTTAAATCTTCCAGTATACCAAGGGAGAATTTGTTGAATTTCTTTTTTACCTTTTTATATGGATCTTTGTTGCCGGTCACCTCGGTAATGGTATTCTGGATGTGTCGGGCCATCATTGGCGGGGGCTGGTTCATATCCATAACAGCCATGGCAGCCAGAGTTTTTTTCAACACCTTTTGATGGATCCCTTCATCATTGCTTATAAACCTTGCCGCACCAAGGGCCTGGCGCACAAGGCAGGGTATACAATCATTATAAGTTTTCATGGAACTCCTTATTTTTTTTAGAGGATGAATCGGCACAGGACAGGTGCACAATCCAGGCCACGATAAATGCGCCTGTAAAGCTGGCCAGCACAAACAATGTCGCAAAATATCCCCCCCAGTATATCACCAATACCGGCAGAAGAACCGGCTTTATAGAACGGTTACCGATAAAATTGGCAATATTGAATTGAGATGCACCGCTGTCCTTCATTTTTTTGAGTAATGGATACCAGGCATAAACAGGCCCCATTGATAAAATACCTGCCAGGGAGGAAAGGAAGAAGCCTTTTATGCTGGCACTTTGGCCTAAAAATCGCGTTACCATTGCCGAAGATAAAAAACGGTTAAGCACCACCATCATGATAAGAGCCAGACAAATGGGCAAGGCAAGCTGCCAAACCATGGAACCGCTCTTATGCAATGCGTGATCCGTTCTCCCGGGTGCAAACACCATTCCAATGCCATATAAACAGATAACTCCCAAAGGAAAAAGCCATGGCCGTACCAGGGTTACAAAACGCATGAACATCGAAACATCATTTTTCCGGTTCATCAGTTCCCCCCTGCAAACCATGCAACCACAAAAGAGATCACTACAGCCACGACAAATCCTGCAATGTTCCGTATCAGTGCAAACCGTATCCCCAGTGCCTTTGCCTCTGCGGGCAGCTGAATCAACCCGACATTGACCCATGCCAGCATCAACGCAGTGACTCCGGATAGGCCCACACCAATATTTAAAAGACTCTTGCCTATCACATAACTGTTGACAGGGTTTCCAGTTAGAATACTTCCCAGGAAAGCACCCCAGAATGAATCCTGCAATGCAGTGCCGGGGAAAAAAGAAACCAGCGTCTGCCGGGATACAAATCCTTGAAATAATCCTAACAACAGGATCACACCAATGAGCATGGGAAGAAAGGAGTAAAACTGGCGAAGCCCCATGCCCATAGCCGTAATCCATTGACACTTTGATATGGGTTTCCCAGGGTCTGGTTCATTCTTCCCTGGACTGGGGTGTAGAGATCTTGAATCAGTGTAGCTTGTGACAGCCTCGATCACTGAACCTGCAACCTGCTCAACAACCTCAATCCCATGTTTTGCCCATATATCGGCAATATAAGGAGAGATATAACCAACAAGAATAACCTGAGCGCCTTTTTCAACGATCATTGCAATAGCCCGTACACCCGCTCCGGACCTCGATGAGTGCGACGGTCCTTTCAACACCTCAAAAGACATATCATCGGTTTCGATTACAAGCAAATGGGCAGCTGTACCCAGTTTGTTTTCCACCATTCCGTCCAAGTTCGGTTCAGTGCTTGGAATTCCTATTTTCATGCGACCTTTTGGTTTTTAATTTATTGTTGAGCGTATTTTTTTATAGCCTCTAAAATTCTTTAAAAACTCTTGCCAACGATTTTCCCGGAGCCTGGATATTTAGATCTAAAAAATAACCGAACGGCGTTTGTGAAGTATTATACCCTGAATCCTTCAATCTTTTTTCTGCTCGATTAAACATCTTTTTTGTTATCTCTTCATCTGCTTTGCTCAAAGACAAATGAGCAAAAGAGTGCAAAACGATGAGGTTTGTCTCATTTTTTTTAGCTGCCCATTTCAAATTTTTTATCATCTTAGTTTCAATTTTTGAAATGTGATTTTCATCCTTTTGCTCTACTTGAATAAAACCGACAAGTGCATTTTTTACCTGTTTACTCTCGTCGCATACCTCAACAGCTTCCAAATTCTTAATACTGGTTTTATAAAAAAATTTATCAGCATAAATCATCAGCAGTTTCATTTTAACTCCTCTTTTGCTTAAAAGTGATTAAATGTTTTTAATCTCTTTATCCTCGAAAAATAAAATCACACCTTGTACTTCCGTTCTTTCTCAAGCTCAATGCGTTTTGCCCTACAGGGCTTGAAGTAGGCCCTTCCTTTTCAAACAACATCTGTTTTGAAATAGCATAACCTGTACAGCACTGTCTGTACATCC
>CAZLBE010000402.1:0-2949 GCA_964557635.1 uncultured Desulfobacterales bacterium | reverse complement strand
ATTTGTGGAAATTTTACAGCCATTTTACATCTCCTTTTTATTTTATGATTTTTATATGAAATAAAATGTAAACCATTACTTTTATTTCATACTTTGTTGTGAGACGGGTCTGGGCCAAACCAGATCCGCCTCATGGCGGTTATATGAAATAGAGCGTAAATTATTACGCCTGTTTCATCTTTTGCCGTGAGGCAATCCGGGCGAAACCAAATCCGCTTCATGGCGGCTATTAACAAGAAGGTATCCAAAACTGCATGTACGTATTTCATGCACGGCTTTTGAGTCAAGCTTTCGTGCATGGTCTTTCATGCGTAGATGGATGCCTGCAATTAAAATCTTTCAGGTTTTTTAATATTTTTTATACATTTTTTTCCATGGGGCTTTTTCATTTTTCTGAAAATCTGAAAGTGCAAGATAAAATGACCCGACTGCAAGTTCTGCGCAATGCGTTTCTTCCTGTGGAAGGGTGCCAAGGTAGTCAATTACATTTTCAGTTGTAATCTTCCATGCCTGGTCAACTGTCTTTCCCTCTGCAAGCATGGAAACTGCATTGGAACAGGCATTGGTATTAATACAGCCGTCTGTGTCAAAAGAGACGGTCTTGATTTTTCCATTTTTAACCATGACAAATGTTTCTATGGTGTCTCCGCATTCTCCTGTCCTTTTTCCATATCCGTCAGGTTTTTCAAGACGTTCTCTTCTATCATTGCGATAGGCCATTTCAATATAATGGGCGGAATGATTTTTAAAAAAATCAGTGCCCTGGTTAGTTGTATGGTTTTCCATTTTGTTTCTCTAATCCTTAGCTCAGGTTGCGGTATCCATAATTATTCAATGTTAAGGATCGCCTTATGCCGGCTATTCAATATTTTCAACATATTTTATTTCAGGAATCTGTTTTACCAGAACCCTTTCTATGCCGTTTTTAAGTGTGATCTGGGACATGGCGCAACCAGTACACGCTCCTTTTAATCTGACTTTTACCACTTTATCTTCAAAATTTATAAATTCCACATCACCACCATCCTGCTGAAGCATGGGACGAATATCATTGAGAATTTTTTTAATTTTTGCTTCTGTTTCCATATCGATTATTCCTTAATTCAATTTGCAGTTCACTTTAATTAGTGCCTTACCCCTGAATTTCTATAATAAAAAACAAGAAATTGAGTCAGGCACCTTGGGTTGCGGGCATAGTTAGTTTTAGATTATAAAGTTCCCTCAGCAAACCATCATTGAATCATTGACTTTTCAGGCAATTTTTTTACCGGCGTCTTTTCCCGACGTAACGCAGTAGATATCGGTTATTTTAAAAATAACAGCGCCTTTTGATTTTAAAGGTTTATTTTTTGCCTTTGCAATTTGTGCGATCCATTTTGCCGTATCTTCAAAACGTTTCCCTTGAGTTTCAATTGTAATAGTACCCTTTAATTGATAGCCCTCATGGGACTTGAGATCCCAGAATGTAATACCTGCAACTGGATTTTCTTTTAAATTTTTCAGGGTTTTTCCAAAATACTGGTCTGATATCAGTATGGTTTCATCATCAATAATTTTTTTCGCACCAATGGGCACTGCGTTTGGAATTCCGTCCTTGGAAGCCGTTGAGAAAACTACAATTCCCTGATGTTTAAACATTGTTTTTACATGTTCCGGCATTTTTGCCATGGTAAAGCCTCCTTGTATACCTTGTTTATTTGTCTTTTACATTGTGATTTTTTAATTCTATTCCATTTTATTGTTTTTTTGTACTCATGCCATATATATCATTAATAACCGCCACACGCCGGATCAGGCCTTGCCAGGGATTTGCCTCATGCCCGTTTTAAAATTGTTTTGACAAAAGTAGTTATTTTGTTCCAGCTGCGAATAAGAATTGCAAAAATAACGCCCATGAAACCTGCACTTGCTATTCCCACGGGGCAGCCTTGCTGTCCGCAGAAAGGACACACAGAAGAGGAAGAGTAAAGCCCGAAAAATGCAAGCCACCATCCGCAAAAACGTATAACTCCCACTGGTATGACAGGCCAATGGTGGCTGCCCTTTGTACTGTCTTCTAATGGATCTGACATGTCAGGATCAATTGGGGCATGAAGTATTGTCTTTTCAGCTTGTCCTATTTGCAGTTTATTGTTTATTATCATAACTCGGGCAGTCATATTTACTTTCAATATACGGTTTGATATCGATAATGGGAGTTTCGTTGAGCATATCAATCCCTTTAATTTTGATAATTCCTGAATTTATTTCAAGTACCTTGACAACGGACATGCCAATGGGATTGGGCCTGAAAGGAGAACAGATGCTGAAAACTCCTTTTCTTTCGCTGTTATGGGGCGGGGTCTGAAAAAGCAGGGCAGTTGTAAATTTTGAACTTTTATGAAATAAAAAAAGCACAACTATTTTCTGTCCCGGTTTTATATCCTTAAGACCTGGAATATATTCCTTTTTAATATTTAAAGTGCCTTCAACATCGGAAAGGCTCCAGTGCCTTGGGATTGTTTCTGCATCTGTATATACAAAGCCTATGGGCGTTATTTCCGTTTTCATTTCATATTCCCGATATCTTTTGCATAGGTTTCAAAATCATTTTCCATGAGAAATTTTGAAATTATTTCACTTACCTTGTCTGCGGTATCAACTTTGTAAACTCCCTTTTCATCACGGCCTGTAAGTTGTTTTGCATTTTCCACAATCGCCTTGAGAGTTTCGGCAGTGATATCAACATTAACGTTTACGGTTATCAAATCTTTTGATTCCATGGAACCTCATTTTAAGTAATTGTTTACAACGGCCGTGAGCTGTAGCTGGATTTTCACAGCCGCCTCGTAATAAATTATGGGTTGAAAGCACAAAGCCAATAAAACGAAGTAAATGTGTTGCTTTTTATTTTTTATAACCGCCATGAGGCGGATCTGGTCTGGCCCAGCCGCATCTCAACAAATTGAG
>CAZLBE010000401.1:0-2958 GCA_964557635.1 uncultured Desulfobacterales bacterium | reverse complement strand
GTGACGTGGCGGTCACACCTGGCAATTACTCCGAGAATGACATGGTGGTTAAGGAACCAATGACAGAACTACCATGGCACCGGGGGTGCATTTGCTACCTGGTGCAAAGTTGACAATTTAAACGGCGTTCCGGCCTGCCGGTAGTTATAAAAAGGCGGTTACTGCAGATGATTTCTCAGCAAAATTTCTTCATCATATTTTTTTCGCAATCCCGGGTTTTCAATTAGGCCTGGGATTTCTTTTTTTTAAAACAGGCATAATGTTTGCATTCGCAACATATGGTATGGTCTTAATTTTGCGGTAATGGCATATTATGTATTGGTATAAAAGTTGCTTGATGGCTTGTGTGCGAAGGCAGGAAAAAATATTTTAAATTTTATGAAACGATAAATCTTTTAAGGTCATAATATAAGATTCTTTGTTCTTCTTTAATATCCTTATCCCAAAGCGGTAAAAAATCATTTCTAAGATAAAAATTTATGGTTGCAGGATTATTATAAGCATCTACCGTCAAATATCGGCAGCCCGTACGATTGTTATTTAGAAAGAGTTCTTTAATTGTATTGAGAATGTTTGTTCCTATTCCTTGCCCTTGAAATTTTTCAAGAACTCCAAGTCTTCCAATTTTTACAGCAGGGAAAGAAGAATAATTTCTTTTGGGGTATGGAATACTTTTTTTAATATCTCTTCCAAAATCTTTTTTATCTTTCTTACGTTCTTCTCTTGTAATTTCTACTCTATCATTCAACAAAGACACCAAAGCCACAGGGTAAAAAATATTTTCTTCCTATTTCCCATGTCCGAAAATCATCTTTCGTTTTTAAAGGGATTAAAGAAAACTTAGTATTATGAATTTCGTTTCTTGTTCCGGAGAGCATCACACATGATTGAACGGATTGTATTGTCAATATTAGGAGTAGGGATAGCCCTTGTTTTTTTTTCGAGATTTTCAGCTACTTGTTTTAAAAACAGCTGTGAGGAATGCTTGTCTAATTTAGGTGTTGGTTTTATCGGTTTTGCCATAATAACACCTCCTTTGTTTAATAATAAACCATAAGCCATAAAAAGCAACTTGAATTTTGCTGTTTATAAATTCGTGTGCTTCTTTTGTCAAGATAAACTAAATAATCCTTGACAGGCCTTTTTGAGTTTTATAAGGATGAAGTATCGGAAACAATAAACGGGAACCAGGCCGTTATCTGGTATTTTTATTTGCATGGAAAAATCAAATATTGGGGCATGGTGCCAGGACTGGAAACAGCTGAAAAAGCTTTTATTGGCTTTCGATACACCTTCTGCCCCATCTTTATTTGAGGAGATATCAAATGCAATTCAAACCAAGTTTAGATGAGAAGTCAATCACATCACATGTTTTTGTAAAAGGGCTTGAGGACACTGACCTGTCAAAAGGTGATTTTTTCCCGTCTAATGGAAAAAATCTTGATTGTTATCATGAATTTTTAGGAGACGTTGTTGATAAAGCTCTTTGCCCAATTAAAAATTATATTTTGCAGTACGATGAGAAGACTGCACGCCGGGATGGTAAAGGCCCAGATATGATTTCAGTTCTTTTAAGCCTTGAATATGCTGCAAGGCAAAGGTTTGAAAAATTTCTTGATGAAACTGATAAACACGTTCACACGGTAGAAGTCACTGGTTCAAACCCAGTATCGCCCACCAGCTTAATAAAGGAATTAACCCAATTCGGTTAATTCCTTTATTTTTATATTTTACTTGCCTTTTGTGATTTTTAAAAAATGACTGATATTGTTCTGATTCAACCTCCGATTGAAGATTATTATTTCACTTTTAAAAGAAGTATCCCTTATGGACTTGCCTGTATAGCAGCCGCCCTTGAAAAAAACGGGTTTTCAGTTGAAATCATTGACAGTCTCGCAGTGAACAAATCCAAGATAATTGCGCCTCCGGGTGAATTTTCACACCTTGAAAAATATTATGGAATACAGGATTTTTCTCCGTTTTCCCTTTTCCATCATTTCCGCCATTACGGGTACAGTTTTCAGCATATAGGAAAGATTGTCAGGGAAAAAAAACCGTTTCTTGCAGGGATTTCATCTCTTTTTACGCCATATTCAAACGAAGCATTGCGTACTGCAGAAACAGTTAAAAAATTTCTACCTGACTGCAAAATAGTTATGGGCGGACACCATCCAACTGTTTTTCCTGGAAAAGTC
This sequence comes from uncultured Desulfobacterales bacterium, assembly GCA_964557635.1. Classification (GTDB taxonomy): domain Bacteria; phylum Desulfobacterota; class Desulfobacteria; order Desulfobacterales; family Desulfobacteraceae; genus WGCX01. The sequence goes on along the minus strand of CAZLBE010000401.1, from coordinate 763 downwards.
ATGGAAAATAAATCTGTAGATTTCCTGCTCCGGGGTGAAGGAGAAGTATCCATGCCGTATCTTGCTCTTGCCCTTAAAAATAAAACAAATCTTAAGAATGTGCCCGGTATCGTATTCAGACAGGATAACGGCGCCTTATATACTGATGAACCTGCCTGGATTAAAAACTTCAATAATCACCCCCTGCCTGACATGGACCTTGTCAACCGAAAATTTTACAAACGAAAAAATAGAGGATGTACAGTCACAGTCACTGCAAGGGGATGCCCCATGAAATGCTCTTACTGCTCAGTGGGGGCTTCTTCATCCTGTGCAAAATTTCGGGCAAGGAGTGTAGAATCTGTCATTAAAGAGCTTGAAGCCCAGATTGAAAAGTATGACATAGGTTTTATTGATTTTGAAGATGAAAACCTGACGTTGAACAGGAATTGGTTTTTAGCCCTTGTTGAAAAAATGGAAAAGTTGTTTAAGAACCGTAAAATTGAGCTAAGGGCCATGAACGGACTTTTTCCTCCATCACTTGATGAAGAAATTGTTGCATCAATGAAAAAAGCAGGATTTAAAACCTTGAATCTATCCCTTGGAACGACTTCAAAGGCACAGCTTAAGGCATTTAAAAGACCTGATGTGATAAAAGCTTTTGAAAATTCCCTTTTTCTTGCGGAAAAATACTCCATGGATGCAGTATCCTATATTATTGCATCTGCTCCTGGCCAGACAGCGATTCAGTCGGTAAAAGATCTTCTTTTTCTTGCGGAAAGAA
>CAZLBE010000400.1:0-2982 GCA_964557635.1 uncultured Desulfobacterales bacterium | reverse complement strand
TATAAGAAATAGACCATAAATTATTATGTCTATTTCATCTTTTGTTGTGAGACGGGTCTGGACAAGTCCTGATCGGCCTCATGGCCGTTATATTTTTTATTTTTAGCTCTAAATTCGTTGAGAGGCGGCTTTTGTAAATCCAGCTTTGCCTCACGGCGGTGCAACTTCATTAATGCTGCCTATCCGCCATTAACCTGTTTAAGGCGGCAACACTTATGAGAATAATGGAACCGCCTGTAAAAAAACGCCAGGTTGCAGGGTCTCCAAGAAAAACAATGCCTGCAACAGCCGTGAAAACAACTTCTCCTGACATGAATACCCCACCTTCCCAGCCCCTGCAATAGAAAAATCCCTGATTCATTAAAAGCTGCCCTGCAAAAGAGCTTAAAATAATTCCCATAACCATTAATCCGTCCACCATGGTTAGAGGAAAAACGCCATGCAGGCTGAACATGGGTGCAGTTACAAGAGTTCCAATGGTACAAAAATAAAGATAGATAATAACCGATCCGTTTTTTTCCCTCAAGGTCCTTATTAAAGTAACAGTTAATCCGGCAAAAACAGCTCCCACAACAGCCATGATCTGTCCTGTCATGTTACCTGCATTTCCAGGATGAAAATCAAAGAGAATAGCTGTGCCTGCCATAACAGCCACAATGCACAATGCCTCAAGCTTTCCCAGACGTTCTCCATGGATTAAAAACGAAAAAATCGCTGAAAAAGCCGGAAAAGAATAAAAAATAACAATAGCAGTTGAAACGGGAAGCATTCGGATTGCAATGATCACAGAGATGAATGCTATAGAACCAGTGCATCCCCTTGTGATGAGAAGCGGAATATTATCTCCTTTGTAAATATTCCCTTTACGTCCAAAGATCATAAGTATCATGACCATTCCACCGAAAAACCGGTAGAAACCAATGGACCAGGCATTGTATTGAGGCCCGATCAATTTTACAAAAATATCAAGAACGGCAAAGAAAAATGCTGCAGAAATCATAAAAAAAGGCCCTGCAGCGCCTGTTTGATGCGATGCATAATTCTCACTGCCTTTACCGCCTTGAATTTTATTCTTCATTTTTTTCGTATCCGTAACGTCTGTTTTAAAAAAAATCAAACATGGCTGTGCCCGCAATTAATGTGCGTTTCCTTATTCTCTTGTTTTTTTGACAGAAATTGAGGAGTAAGGCATTGATAAAGCAACAATCATCAATGTCATATATTTACAGCAGTGATATCTGTCAAGTTTTTATTATAAAATGCAGTTCAAAGTGTCGACAGCAACAGCCCCTGTGTGTGATAGCTCCAGCCCATCAGGACACAAAGGTGATCAGGTGTTTTGCCGTTATCATTTTCATCATTTATTAAGAGGTTGCTGGATTTTGATCCAGATCCGCCTCATGGCGGTTATATAGAAATATGGTTATTGACTTTTAGGGCAATCGCTTTTATATGAAAAGACTGTGCTTATATGAAAAAACTGTGTTATTTAAAAAAATTGTGCAAAAAAATGTGCAGAAGAAATTATTGACATGAAACAGAAGCAGATTTGATACGTCTATTGGCTTCACGCTTTCGGCTCTTTTTTTGTTGTGGTCGGATTCCAGAGCATAACCAGATCCGCCTCGTGGCTGTTTTTTATATGAGATAAAGTGCAAATTCTATTGTGTCAATTGGCTTTGGCCATTGACCTTAAATTTGTGTGAATTTTTGATTTTTTGTGGCTGGTTCGGATCAAATCCGGATCAGTCTCGTGGCTGTTATTTATAGATAAAGGATATATTAATTTGGAAAAGAAAGTTGCGTTGCTTGCAGGAGACGGAATAGGCCCGGAAGTTATGAAGGAAGCTGTGAAAGTGCTTGATGCAGCAAGTGGAAAATACGGTTTTAAACTTGAATATGAAAAAGCGGATGTAGGAGGATGTGCCATTGATAATCATGGCAAGGCTCTTCCTGAAGAAACCCTTGAAATATGTGAAAAAAGCGATGCAGTGCTTTTTGGATCAGTGGGCGGACCAAAGTGGGAATCACTGCCGCCGGAACAGCAACCTGAAAGGGCGGCACTTCTGCCTTTAAGACAGCATTTTGATCTTTACTGCAATTTAAGGCCTGTAAGGGTGTTTAAATCCCTTGCCGCAGCATCGCCCCTCAAACCTGAAATAATAAAAAATGGTTTTGATATCCTGTGTGTCAGAGAACTTACAGGTGGTATTTACTTTGGGAAACCAAAGGGCAGAGAAGGGGCAGGCAGTGAGGAAAAAGCTTATGATACCCTTGTTTATTCCCGCATGGAAATAGAAAGAATTGCAAAAATAGCCTTTGAAGCAGCAAGTAAAAGAAGGGGGATTGTAACTTCTGTTGATAAGGCAAATGTTCTTTCTTCCATGGTTTTATGGCGTGAAGTTGTTATTGAAACGGCAAAGGATTATCCGGATGTAACACTGAATCACATGTATGTTGATAATACAACAATGCAGCTGATCAAAGATCCACATCAGTTTGATGTTCTTTTATGCGGGAACATGTTCGGGGATATAATTTCAGATGAATGCGCAATGATAACAGGATCAATGGGACTTCTTGCTTCTGCAAGCCTTAATGAGAAAAAATTCGGTCTTTTTGAGCCTGCGGGTGGATCTGCCCCTGATATTGCCGGCAGAGGTATTGCAAACCCCATTGCCCAGATACTTTCTGCTGCCATGATGCTCAGGTACAGCCTTGGACTGGATGCTCCTGCAGATGGGATTGTCAATGCAGTATCCCATGTTCTCGATCAGGGGATTTATACGGCAGATTTAACTTCCAATGAAGATGAGGCCGTTGGAACTTGTGCAATGGGAGATGCCATTGCGCTATCCATTTCTGATTCCAGTATATAATTAAAATTTAAATTCAGCATTACTTTTAAATTTTAAAGTAAATCCAAGGGTTGCTTTATATCTAAAGCGAGCTATGCCCGCAACCCATGTGCCTGTCTCAATT
>CAZLBE010000399.1:0-2983 GCA_964557635.1 uncultured Desulfobacterales bacterium | reverse complement strand
CATTACTTTTATTTCATTTTTTGTTGTGAGGCAATCTGGGCCAAACCAGATCCGCCTCATGGCGGTTATATGGATTATTTTTTATCGGATAAAGGTTTGTTATGATTAAAAGAGCATTCATCGGATTAAAAGCACCCAGGCTTGAGTATGATCTGGTTGAACCAGACCCAAAGGTGCCGGAAACTATTCCCATACCCCCGAGGTTGATCCTCCTGTTGAACGAACGACTCGACAGTACAAGAGAAACCCTCATTAAAAATGGGAGCAGGGTAAAAAACGGAGACAGGCTTTTTCTTTACAAAGACAGTACTGAATATGTTTTATCTCCCGTCAACGGCACTATAACATCCATTGCTTCATATACAGGTGATCTTGGAATTTATTCCACCTATTTTATTATTGAAAAAGATCCTCTGTATGATGGGAAAAAAGGAGTTACCGGATTTACTTCGCCCGTTGAAATAGATCCAGCCAACAGATTTTTAAGGGCGCTTCCGGGTTCCCCTCCTTTTGATGCGTTTATGGATACTGATAAGAAGATAGACATGATCATCATCACCGGAACCGATGAAGATCTTCTGTCAGGTACGAATCAGTACTTTTTATCAAATTTCATGGATGAAATTAAGCAGGGTATCAAAATTCTTAAGCAGATAACGGGAGTAGATCAGATAGGACTTACAATTCCTGAAAAGAAAAATATTACCGATGTACCTGAAGGCACACAGATTTTTAAGATTTCCTCTGTTTATCCCGATGCCATTCCTCAAATGATAACAGCAAAACATCTCAACAAGGTTGTACCTGCCGGTGGCAGACCTGAAGACCTGGGGATCTGTTTCATAAGTGCAGAGGCTGTTGTTTCAATTGCCAGGGTATATAAAGGCAAAAAATTTATTTATGACAAATTGATCACAGTTATAGATAAAGAGGGTACAAAACATAGGGTTAGTGCTGTAATTGGAACCCCTGTTCACAGAATTTTTAAGCATTTGAATCTAATTACCGGTGAGAAGGACAGAATTATCATCGGCGGTCCCATGAAAGGTCTTTCCGCTTATACCCTTTATCATCCTGTTCTGTCCGATATGGATACGATAATAGTTCAGGATAAAGATGATATTACCCATGTTTCTGATTATCCGTGTGTCAATTGCGGACAATGCATAAAAATATGTCCTGCAAAAGTTCCGGTGAATCTCCTTGTTCGGTTTCTTGAAGCAGGGCTTTACGAAGAGGCGGCAGATTCATACGATCTTGAATCCTGTATTGAGTGCGGACTGTGCGCCTATGTGTGTACCTCGGAAATACCGATTTTACAATACATAAGGCTTGGCAAACACGAACTTTTGAAATTAAGATCTGAAAGAGAAGAATCTGAAAGAGAAGAAGAGGAGGCTGCCAATGCATAAACAAATCAGATACACTGTATCGCATGCTCCTTTCTGGCATGACGGCAGCAGGATAACGGTGATCAATTATAATATCATGCTTGCTGCGCTTCCCGCTGTTATTTTTGGTATTATAATGTTTGGGTTGCCTGCACTTGGAGTGATTGCGCTTTCCGTATCAACTGCCATGATCTGGGAGCTTTTATTTAACCTTGTGTCAAAGAGAAGTATCAGCATAGGCGACTGCAATGCCGCAGTTATAGGCCTTTTTTTCGGAATGATGCTTCCTGCAACTGTCCCGTGGTGGATCGTTGTTGTCGGAACTTTTATGTCAGTTGTTGTGGGGAAGGAAATTTACGGGGGTATCGGAGCCAATCCGTTTAATCCAACCCTCATAGGAATAGCAGCTACTATGCTGTCATGGAAAACCTATTTTGACTTTGATGCAGCTCTTGTAAACTATAATTTCAGTTTTAAAGCTCTTTATCCACTTGGTGCATTAAAACATCAGGGACATGCAGCTGTTGACCTTTTTTCCATGTCAAACCTTATCATGGGAAAACAGGTCGGAGCAATTGGCACCGTGTTTGGCCTTGGACTGATTATAGGCGGGCTTTACCTCATTATAAGGGGTTATATCAAATGGGAGGTTTCAGTCTCCTATATTGCAGGAATTATTATTACTGCATTGATTTTCAGAATGGCGAAACCTGATCTCTATGCAGGTCCCATGTTTCACCTGTTTACGGGATACACTCTGTTTGGAGCTTTTTTTCTTGCTACTGAGACATCCTCATCACCTGTTAATCTTATTCCTATGTTGATTTACGGGTTGACTGGAGGAATTCTAACAATTCTCATTAGAAACATAGGTGTATATCCGGATGGTACTGTGTTTGCCATTCTAATTATAAATCTTATAAATCCGCTCATTGATAAAATCAGACCAAAAGCTTTGGGAAGGGGTGTGAGCAATGCGTGAAATGATAAGTATGGTTGTAGTCCTTACGGTGTTAAGTGCAGTTTCAGGCGGAATGCTTGCCGGTGTTAGAATGGGAACAAAGACCAGAATTGAAAATCAGGTGCTGAAGTTCCAGAAAGCTCCGGCAATTAAAGCGATTTTGAAAAATGTCACAAATGATCCCTTAAAAGACAGGTTTAATATTAAGGACAAGGATCAGGAAGTAACTTTTTTCCTTGGAAAACATGATGGGAAGCCCACGGATGTAGCCTTTGAAACCCATGGTCAGGGACATGAAGGCCCCATTGGGCTGATGGTTGGAATAGATATTAATTCAGATAAAATTGTGGGAGTGCGTGTCACAACAACTACTGAAACGCCGGGTATGGGAACAAGGGCAAATGGGGATTCCCCTTTTGCAGCTCAATTTGCCGGGAAACCCTTAACCACTGTTTTTAAAGTTAAAACAGATGGTGGGGGCATTGACGCCATGTCCGGAGCTACTGTGACCTCAAGGGGTATATGTGTTGCAGCTACTGAGGCAAAGGATATCTATATGCGCCTGAAGCCGGAAATCAAGAAAAAAATTGCAAAAATGTAAATCAGGAGATATTAAGATATGGCACAATCC
>CAZLBE010000398.1:0-3001 GCA_964557635.1 uncultured Desulfobacterales bacterium | reverse complement strand
TGCAAAATAGACGGTTTGTGACAGTAAAGGGTTTTGTGGGAGACCGGGGTTTTACCCTTATGGAAGTTGTGGTTGCCATGGTGCTTGTTTCCATGGTAACACTTATTGCTACCCTTGGATTCAGACTTGCTGTCAGGGCGTGGGAGAGGGGTGAAAAAGAAGGTGATTCACGCCAGATATCAACTGCTGTGTCAACTTTACTGCAAAGGCAGTTGGATTGCCTGGAGAAAACCGTTTTTTTTGGAAAAGGTGGGAAAAAAATGCTTTCATTCTCAGGCGGTGAGAACGGCATATCATTTTTTACATCCTATGCCCCGGAGGGATCATCCATACAGGGGCTTATCAGGGTTACATATGTTTTTAGCAAAGATAAAAAAAAGCTTGCAGTGTTTGAAAAAGCCATTACACGCGTTGAAGATATGGACGAAAAATATAACCCACTGTCTGATAAATGGGATGATGAATTCAAGCCGGTCAGTATGATAGATCATATTGAAAATTTGTCCATTATGTTTTTAAAGAAGATAAATAAAAACAATGATAAAAGCGCCTTGGATAATGTGGAATGGAAAACAACATGGGGTAAAGATGATCATGGTTTTCCATCGTTTGTTAAGCTGATGCTTGAACAGACAAAGAAGAGTCCGGTTCAAAAATGGTATTTTGAGGTGGGCTTTGGATGAAAAGGGTAAACAGAACGATAAACAAAAACGATAAACAGAACGGCAGTGTTCTTATAATTGTTCTGTGGATACTGATGATCATAGCATTTCTTTCCGGAGAATATCTTGCCCATAACAGAGTTAAGGCAAGTCTTGCTTTAAATACCATGGCAGGATTAAATAGAAAATCGGTTGTTGAGTCGTTTATGCAGTTTTACAGGTCTTCCGGATGGGCAATGGTAAAGGCAGATCATAAAGCATCGGACTGGATCGGTCTTTCACTTGATTCCATAAAATTTTTTGTAAGAGTTGACAGTGAAGGCTCAAGGATAGACCTTAACAAGGCAGGGGATACGGTGATCAGAAATAAAATTAAAGAGATCTGTCTTAATGATTCTGATACCGGGGCTTCAGATTATAACAGGCAAGCGGATGAACTGGCAGATGAAATCACCGATGCCATTCTTGACTGGAGGGATGCGGATGATCTTGTGCGTTTGCATGGAGCTGAAAAAGATTATTATGCAGATCATCATAAACCCTGGCTTCCGGCCAACGGCAGATTTAAAAGCATAACGGAACTTTTAATGGTAAAGGGCGTTAACAGGGCTCTTTTTAATGGAAAACTGCAAAAAAACTGGCAGGAATCAGATGATACTTTTAAAGAGGAAAATTTTGATATAAAAGCGGAGAAAGAGAAGATCTCTGATAAGACATCAGGGGATAAAAATGCAGATAAACAGGATAAATTGTCTTTTTTAAATTCTTTTACCGTTTATCCGGGAACTGCAAAAAGGATTTCAATACGAATTCCATCCAAAAAGAACCGTGTTTATTCGGAAGTGTTAATTTTTGATAAGAATATGAAAAAATTGGAGCATATTTACAGCTTCTATTATGGGGAATGATTTGGCTAATAAAGAAATACTTGGAATATATGCTGCCGAGGGAGAAACTTCATATTATTGCGTAAAAAAGGGATTATCAGGATTAAAAGAAATATCTCCAGGCCCGGGATTTTCTTCTTCAGGCAAGGTAGCTCAGGGGGGTGTTGCCGGAGTCAGGGCATTATTAAAAGACATAAAATTCAGCGCAAAAAGAGATATTTTTCTTGCACTTCCAAGATCATTGTTTTTTGCAAGGGAAATAAAGCTTCCCATGATGCCTGTGGAAGATGCCATTGATTCCATAAAAAACAGCATCAGCATTTATTCCCACCTTCCCGTTGAAGAAATTTACTATGATATTGCTGTAACTTTGTCGTTTAACAATAGTATCAGATGTCTGTTTCTCTATGCTGCAAAGACAATAGTGGATAAATACAGGGAGATTTTTCGTGAAACAGGGCATTTTAACTCTCTTGTCTCAATTTTTCCAATATCATACGGAGTTGGCGCTTTTCTGCAGCAGAAGAAAAATATTCAGTATCCTGCGGTGGTTTTGTTAGAATATGAAAGAGATTGTGAATTTTCCGTATTTAATGATCAATACTGGCTGTCATCCATTACCTGGGATGCTGCAGATAAGCAAAACGGAATGGTTGCCTTTAAATCACTCGTGGCAAGGTTTCCCGGAATTGCAGATAATTTTTACAGGGTGAACATTTCTGCAGGAACGGATAATTATGCGGATAATAATAATGATTTTCAGGAAATAAGCTTTACAGGTGTACAAACAGGAGCTGAAACAACAGGATCTGAAACAACAGTAGCGGAGACAACAGGAGCGGAGACAACAGGAGAGGAAAGAATTGATGCGCTTTCCAATAATCCTGCATTAGCTGCAGTGTCACCGGCATTGTGCAAAATACAGCAGATATCCCTTGATGAAAAGCCTGTAAAGGTAAATTTTGTCAAACCCCTTCGTTATATTGTAATAATTGCCTGCATTATTGCGGCTGTTTTGTTTTATGTGACGGCAAATCTTTCAAAGGATATAAAAGCAAAGCAGCTTAAAATGGATAAATTGAAAAAAACTGCTGCTTTGCTGGAAAAGAAAATTCAACCTGTTCAGGAGAGGGTGAAAATTCTTCAAAATGCGGCAGGTCTTAAAGATGATGCAGAACTTTTTTTAAACTCCCGTCCCAGGCTTTATACCTGTGTAAATGAAATAGCCAGGCTTGTGCCTGACGGAACATGGTTTTCATCATTCAGGTTTCGGAATGGGGTTATAACTCTAAGGGGTTACAGCAAGGATGCTCTTGCAGCGGTTAAAAATTTGCGAAAGTCAAAATATTTTTCCAAAGTAAGTATTAAAGGGTCAGTGGTAAGCAGAGGTGGAAAGGACAAAGAACAGTTTAACCTGGAGTTGACATTAAAAAAAAAGTAATCGTTCACAGT
>CAZLBE010000397.1:0-3012 GCA_964557635.1 uncultured Desulfobacterales bacterium | reverse complement strand
ATGAAATCTCTTTTTTTATTATTCTACTCAAATATCCTGAAAATAATCAAAATTATAATACAAATGATAGTGAAACAGATAAAAAAAATTGCAATTGCATTTGAGGAATACGTTGAAATTCCGGTAATTAAATTTATTATCGATTTTTTAACAAAAAAGCTTGAAAAAAAAACACAACGGAAAATTGTCCCATCTAAATGGAAATCAAAAGTATTGGATGATTTTACATTATGGCTTGCCAGTGCAGATACAGGTGCAGATGATGATGCAGACTCTTCTTTACTTAGCGTAACGCCTGATACCTGCGATTTTTACACATTATTTTCCGAGTTTATATCCCTTAAACAGGAAATAAAGATGCAAAACAGAGAACAGCATAGAGCACTTAAAATTTTTAAATCATTTACAGATGATTACAAAGAAACATTTAAAATTTTTAAAGAAAGAACCAGGGGGATTGCAGAACTTGAATCGAAAATTCGCTTAAATTGTGAGAACAAAACAGCATTTCTTTTTTTTGATGTAAGGGATGCCATCTTAAGGGGGTACAAAGCAAGTCTTGAAGCAAAAAAACAGAAAACATTTTTCAAGTGCAGGCATAAAAATATTGAAAATATTTCCAGGGGATATGAAATAGCAATCAATAAGTTTGACAGAGCCCTTGGTGCAATCGGTATCCAGCCAATAAAAACTGTAAATCAACAGTTTGATCCAACAACAATGAAGGCGGTTGAATCAAAATCTTCATCACAACACAAATCCGGAACGGTTATAGAGGAATTATCAGGGGGATTTATGAAAAATAATGAAATACTGAAATTTGCGGAAGTGATTGTTGTCAAATAGCGATTATTATGGATGCCTGTTAATGATTTGCATTTTACTTTTTATGAAAAAATTTGAAAAAATATGGGAAAAAAGGAACTAATTATGGAACCTGTTATAGGTATTGATCTCGGGACAACCAACTCCGAGGTTGGCTTTATAATTGACGGAAAAGCTGAAATCTTCAAAGAAAATGATAATGGTATTGTTCCGTCATGTGTAGGTATTAATAGTGCCGGAAAAGTAATTGTTGGGGAGATAGCGAGAAATCAGGCCGTTATTTATCCCGAATCCACTGTGGTTTCGGTTAAAAGATTAATGGGAAGTGATGAAACAATTCAATTAAAAGATAAATCATATACCCCACAGGAAATTTCAGCTTTTATTTTAATTGAATTAAAAGAAAGGGCTGAACGGATTATTGGTAAAAAAATTTCAAAGGCTGTAATTACTACACCGGCTTATTTTACAAATACTCAGCGCCAGGCTACAAGGGAGGCGGGTGAGATAGCTGGGCTTGACGTCATCAGAATCATAAATGAGCCTACTGCAGCAGCACTTGCATATGAAAGCAAAAGTCCTATGGCCAGCATAATAATGGTCTATGATCTTGGGGGTGGTACATTTGATGTATCCATTGTTAAAATAGAAGATGGTGTTGTGGAAGTTCTTGCATCAACGGGTAACAACCATCTCGGAGGTGATGATTTTGACCGGGAAATTGAAAAATTGCTTATTAAGCATATCGAAGATGAATTTGATATCAATGTAAATGATGATATTGCCGTTATTGCAAGATTGAAACGTGCTGCTGAAAATGCCAAGATTGAGTTGTCAGATGCTCCTTTTACGAATATTGAAGAGGATCATTTATGCAAATGCAAAGATGGTTCTACAAATGTACATCTTTCCTATGAGCTTTCGAGGATAAAATTTGAAGAATTAATTGAAGATTATTTTCAGCAGACCATGGAATCTGTGAATAAAGCACTTAGCGATGCTTCAATTTTGCCCTCTGCAATAGATAAAATTATACTTGTTGGTGGTTCAACAAAAATTCCTAAGCTTTCCCGTATGCTTGAAGAAAAATTTAATATCCTTCCCCATCAGGAGATAGATCCTGACCTCTGTGTGGCCATGGGTGCTGCCATCCAGGCAGGACGTGAAATGGGTTTTGATTCTTCCGGTGTTTTATTGGATATTACTCCATATACATTCGGGATTTCCGCACTTGGTGTCCTTGACGGAGAGGTAAGTCCCTATTTTTATGTACCTTTGATCAGGAGGAATACTAAACTTCCTGCAATTAAAAGTGAAGCTTTTAATACGATAAGCGATTACCAGGAAAAAGTAATAATCAAAATATATCAGGGTGAAGAACCAAATGCTCTTGATAATATAAAAATCGGAGAATATGTCTTTAACCTTTCAAAATTGCCTGAAGGCAGCATAATTATCATGCAGTTTGAACTTGACCTTAATGGTATATTGAGAATTAAAGCCCTTGAAAAAGATACGGGTAAAACAATTACAGGCGTGATCGAAAATGCGTTTTCAAAGACATCGCAGAAAAGTATTACAAATTCAAAAAATAAAATCGATGAACTGTGGACTGATAAAAAAGAAGAAAATAGTGCTGATGATAATGGCGGCGATGGCATAACTGCAGACAAGAATGATTCTGCAGATTCTTCAATACCTCCGGCACTTAAAGATAATATTAAATTAGCCGAATCAAAACTTAAAGATATACATGAGGAAGATCGTGATGAAATAATTAATCTTATTGAAGATATAAGGGATGCAATTACATCAAATGAGATCGAAAAAGCAAAGAAACTCGGTGAAGACCTTGAGGATATTCTTTTTTATCTTGATGAATAAAAAAAGGCAGGTTTAAAAGTGGATCGATGTCCTGTATGCAATGCAAAATACAATAATAAAGGCAGCTGTCGTAGATGCAAAGCTGATTTAGAGCCATTGGTAGATTTGGAAAAAAAATGCAGTATTGAAAAAGGTAAGGCTGTTTCAGCATACAGGGATGGTGATTTTAATGGAATGTTTCTCCATGCAAAACGTGCCGTTTCAATATTATATACTCCTGCATCTGCAAGATTACTGGCCTGTTCGGCACTTCTGATAAAAAAATTTGATCTTGCTCTTTTTTTATGGAAAAAGGAGAAAATC
>CAZLBE010000396.1:0-3030 GCA_964557635.1 uncultured Desulfobacterales bacterium | reverse complement strand
TTGCAGTCCCAAATAGACGAATATGAAGCACTGTCCAAAATTTACGTTATAAGATTAAATATCTACTCAATTTAAATATTTAATCTATTAATTATAACAACTTACCATCAAAATCCAATTATTTTAAGCAAATGTAATACCCTACACATGCATTATCTTTACGAGTTGTTTAACGCACGAAATAAGTAAAAAATGTCAGGGTAACAGAATTTATATGCTTAATTGAGAACCCCGCAATCCATACACACTTATCAGTTTCCTGTTTTTTTAAACAAGAATTAAGGAGTAAGGTACAAATATTCAAAGATATACATAAATATGTAATGTATGTCAATTTTTAGTTTTTTCCTGTTTGACGAATTTTTATTTATAAGATATAGTTGATTTTATTGTAAAAATTTGTATAACCGCCATGGGGCGGATCCGGATGTTATTTGGCTATAGAGTTTTTCAGACAGCCTCTCAATAAATTTACGACATTGATAAGTTCTTTATTTGTACAGAAATATTTCTGTATCTGCAATGGTTTTTTCGAGAAATTTTATGGAAAATAAAAAAAATATTGTGTTGACTGGTATGCCTGCTGTGGGGAAAAGCACCATTGGCATTCTACTGGCAAAAGCAGCAGGCTATAATTTTATTGATACGGACATTCTCATTCAGTCAGGTGAGAATAAAACTCTTGCGGAAATTATAAAAGATATCGGAATCAAGCGGTTTTTAATGCTGGAACAGGATTACCTGCTTTCGGTGAACTGCGTAGGACATGTTATTGCAACGGGCGGAAGCGCTGTTTACAGCGTTAAAAGTATGGAGCATCTTGCAGATAACGGTGTGGTTATTTACCTTGAAATAGGCCTTGATGATTTAAAAAAACGCTTATCTTCCCTTGATTCCAGGGGAGTAATAAGAACGCCTGGCCAGGATATCACAAGTCTGTACAGTGAAAGAACACCTCTTTATGAAAAATTTGCAGATATAAGAATACAATGCAATTGCCTGACACCTGACGAGGTGTTGTCAAAAATTTTAGATACCCTCAAGGACAAAGGAATTTAAAAATGAATGAGCTCCTTTCAACAAAAGAAGTGGCAAAGTTTCTAAACATAAACGAAAAAATGGTTTACACTCTGATTGCTGAAAAAGGGCTGCCAGCTTCCAAGGTAACGGGAAAATGGACTTTTCCAATTAATCTTGTCAGGCAATGGGTTGAGGCGGGCACTGTGAATTATCCCGAACCTGTTACTGAACTTCCGCCCTACCATGGTATTGTTTTAATTGCTGGAAGCAATGATCTTCTTCTTGATAAAACCATATCATTTTTTAACAACAAATTTAAAAATCACATGGCGATGTTCGGTTTTGCCGGCAGCATGGGAGGCGTTAAGGCATTAAGGAATAATTTATGCCACATTGCTTCAAGTCATCTTGTTTCAATGAACAATAATGAATACAATTTTCCTTTTATTTTAAAAGAAATGAAAAAAATGCCGGCCGTTGTCAATTTCTGTATTAGGGAACAGGGGATTATAGTTAAGAAAAACAATCCCCTTGGTATAAAATCCGTGGCAGACCTTGGGAAAAAAGGAATAAGAATAGTGAACAGAAGCCCTGGGACAGGGACGCGCCAGCTTTTTGAAAAAGAGCTTAAAAAGGCGGGTATAAATGGAGAAGATATTAAAGGATTTAATGACATAAAGGCAAAGCATATGGATATAGGCCTTGCCATACTTACTGACAAAGCAGATGCAGGACTTGGAATTAAGTCTGTTGCAAAAGGACTTGGTCTCGGGTTTGTTCCCATCTGCAGAGAAAGATTTGATCTTCTCATATCCAAAGAAAGATTTTTTGATCAGGGCATACAGTTATTCTTAGGACTTTTAAAAGAAAAAACCTTTAAAAAAGCTGCAGAGGACCTCGGAGGTTATGATCTTTCCATATCCGGCACCATGGTTTATCCGGATTCTGATCCTGATAATGAGTCTTCCCGTGACTCTGATTTAAAATCCCATTGACTTTCACGTAATAGTTCACAGTCAATTCCCGAATAGTTAAGCGTTTACTAAGGGGGTGCGGCAAATGCAAGGCGGCGGGCAGGCAGACGAAGTACTAAAGTACTTCAAATGCAAAGCCAACGCCGCAGGTGCAGTGCCCAGTGCCCTATGAACGCTTACGCTTTCATGGACAGCTATCATCTATTGCCATTGGTCTGCAAGCATTTCCCGTCCCGTCTGAAGACGTAAAGGCGTATAAATAATTACAATTTCTCCCTTTTGATTGACAACATGATTTCTGGTTTTAACAAGTCCCCGGCCTGGATCCCGGGATGTTGCACGGGATTCCATTACTTCAACCTCTACATGAATGGTGTCCCCGACAAAGGTGGGGCCTTTGACATCAAAGTCCATTTTAAGAAAGGCAAGTCCTGTGCCCTGCAGGCTTGACTGTACAATCAGACCTTCTGCAATACTGAACACAAAGGCCCCGGGTATCAGTCTGCCCTTTGCAGGGGCATGCTGATCTGCATAGGTTCTATCGGTAAACAAAACCTCTGTCATCCCGGATGTATTTATAAAATTGACAAGATCGGATTCCGTGATGGTTCTTCCGACTGTTTTAAACTGATATCCGACAGGCATATCTTCCCAGCACAGTCCAAGTCCAATGGTTTGCATATCTTTCCTCATGTATTGTCTTTATTGTTCATTGATAAGTATTCGCCGTCGGCCGACACTATCCGGATCGGCTTCATGGCCGTTTTTATATGAAATAAAACGTAAACCATTACTTTTATTGGCTCCGCGCCTTCGGCCCATACTTTGTTGTGAGACTGGTCTGGGCCAAACCAGATCCGCCTCATGGCGGTTATATAAATGTGCACATAATCGTGAAGATCTCTTCCATACTGTCAAGTTCTCAACTTTAAAAAAAACCTCCAATGCTGACAACTGATTATTAACAATTAACAACTTCGGCGTAAATATTCGATCTTATAACGTAAATTTTGGACAGTGCTTCATATTCGTCTAT
>CAZLBE010000395.1:0-3044 GCA_964557635.1 uncultured Desulfobacterales bacterium | reverse complement strand
TTCATATACTTCATAACTTGATAAGTGATGGAATTTAAACTAAATGATTGTAGGGTGTTACTTATTGCCAACGGTCATTTGCGGTCATAGGTTCCTTATTATCTGTTTTTTATTCTGAAATGTACTCTCAAATAGCTGCTATGTAAATCGATGATTTACCAATATTTATTTTAAATATAGGTATGATGAGAATTTACTTTTTGTCAAGAGTTTGTCTAAAAAATTATGAAAAATTTTAATTTTTATGAATTATGAAGGATAGGAAACATATTTTTCAAAACAGGTTGAAATTTTTGATACAGAATAAGTCATGATAAGATAAATTATTCCTACTGCAAAATAAATCTCAAAAGGTCTGAATGTTCTTGAGTATATCATCTGACCCGTCCTTGTAAGCTCATTGATTGCCAGAACAGAAACAAGCGAAGTCTCTTTGAGCTGGGACGAAAAAGAATTCATAAGAGGTGGAATTGCAATTCTCGCAGCTTGTGGAAAAATAATAAGACAATATATATGAATTTTGGACAACCCAATTGATATGCCGGCTTCTCTCTGTCCCGTTTCAACGGATAAAATGGAACTTCTTATTATTTCTGAAATATAAGCCCCGCCACAAAGACCTATTCCAAGACAGGCCGCTGTCATGTTTTCCAGCCTTAAGCCAACAACAGGAAGGGCATAGTAAATAAAAAAAAGCTGGATCAAAAGAGGTATTCCTCTGAATACCTCCACATAAATATCCAGTATTTTTTTTAGACCTCCTGATTCTGATCTTATGGTGCCTGTTATAACGCCTAAAACAATTGAAACAAAATATGATATAATGGTTATAATGAGTGTTATTTTTGCGCCTGTCAGTAACTCAGGTAGTGCATCAATTATTATATTAAATTGAAAGCCATTCATTCTTCTATTTTTTCCCATGGAAATCAATAAGTTCAGGACTTAAAAACAACGGATTGCATTTTAAGTATATTGGGGAATTCACGATTTTTCTATTTTTTAATGGCAAGCCATTTATCATATATTATTTTATATGTTCCATCATTTTTTATCCCTGCAAGTGCATTATTAATTTTTTTTGTAAAGGCATTTGCGCCCTTTGGAAGCACCATGACTATCTCACTTGAGTGAAGAGGTTTTCCTGTTATTTTAAAAGAAGGATCTTTTTTGATCTGAATTATGGCATATGCATATCCACATACAACTGCATCAATCCGTTTATATTTAAGATCAAGAAAGGCATCTGTTGTATAATTGTATTTTTTAACTTTTTTAAAAACACCTGAAATATCATTAACGGTTTTTTCACTGCTTGTAGCCATCTGAACACCGATAATTTTGTTTTTCAAGTCATTGAAATTTTTTATATGACTCTCATTTTTTCTTACAACAATAACTTCATTTAAATTAAGATAGTTATCACTGAAATTTACATTCTTTTTTCTTGCTGTTGATTTGCTCATACAGGTAATAAGAATATCATAGTCGCCTTTATTCATTCCCGCGATAAGTGCCTGCCATTCTCCATCCAGAAACTTTGCCTTAATATCCAGTTTTTTGGCAATAGCTTTACCAAGGTCAATATCAAAACCTATAAATTTTCCTGATTTTGTTTTTGACTCAAAAGGAGGATATTGAGCACAAAAGCCAACTGCCATTTCACCCTTTTTGCTGATTTTATCCCATGAATTGTCATCTTGTGAATAGCATGTGCCTGCCGAAATAAGAATTACTAAAAATAATATTAAATATGACTTTTTCATCTATTGCTCCTTTATATTTGAAGGTTGTTGCTCATCTATGGCCATAAAATTTAAATCTATTTTCCTTTTTGAAAGAACCTCTTTGAATTCTTCCATAAATATTCCGCTTTCATTTACATATTTCACATCACAAAAAGGTTCTTCTCCAGGAACGATAACTCCTCCTTTAAGCCCAATAGGAGTCAGTGACAAACCGCAGCTTGGACTTCCATTTACGCCTATCACCCCCTTAATTGCATAACCTGATTTTAAGAAGGTCTCTATCTGATTAACATAAGGAATCAATAATTTTCTGCAGTGCGATCTATACGATGGATGGTCGTACTGATCTTTTGACATTCCCCATCTGTTCATTCCAAGATACGTTGATTCGGGACACGGAAGCTGAATTAATCCTGTACCATTTTTTATAAATTCTCCAACAATCTCAGTTAACACTCCCCTGTATTTTGCCAGAGGCTTAACTTTGGCGTTGGAGTTTAAAATACAATGAGCGAGCACAACTATTTCTTTGCTTCGATTCATTTTTTCTCCTTAATTTAAATTAATGTATTAGTTTTTGATTTCAGTCATGAAAAAAATTTGATCATAAATAGTTATTATACTTTAACAGCGTTTTTCAGATCACTCATCATTTTTTCAAGGTTCAGGTCATATTTTACTGCAACATTTTTTAAGGGTTCAAAAAGGGCATTGCAGCAAACACATTCACCAGCCATTTTGTCATATCCCTTAAAAACAGTTTCGGTCTGGCGGTATTTTGAAATTACATCAAGTACCGTCATGTCCTGATGAATTTCGTTATTTTTGCCATGTATGCTTTCTTTCAATTTGATCTCCTTTGTACAGTTAACGGTTCACCCGTGAAGTCAGCAGATTAAGTCCATAAAGACATATCTGAGATAAAAGGATATTAATTTTAACATTCATTGTTAACAAGGCCGCTGAAAATTTTTCTGAGAATTTTTTCACTTATTTTTGAAATCAGAAAATGATCATTTTCAGTTTCGTTGAGAGGCTTTGATACAGTCAAACATGGTTTTGTGCTTTGCCGCTTAACAGTATAGGACTTCATGGGTATCCCCTTTTTATGGGAGTGTTTATTGCTATGCCTGTTAAGCCAGGCATCGCAGGCATCATGGGAGCCTATGAACAGGAAAAAAAAATTATATTTTTCTCTGATACAGACGAGCCTGTATCCGCTTCCAAGATTAAATTTATACAATTTGTTTAAACGCGCATCCTTTTCCGGGGCTAATTTGCCTGTACTTGTAAACC
>CAZLBE010000394.1:0-3044 GCA_964557635.1 uncultured Desulfobacterales bacterium | reverse complement strand
ATAAAGGCTATAAGACAACAACAAACAAAAAAAAAGAAGTCTTATGAGAGAAGATACTATACAAAAATTTAATAAAAAAATAATAAAGATGATAATTAAATGAAAAAATAACGCGGAAGAACTGTATAAAAAATGGCAAAAAATTTTCTTTTGTCAGAAAACAGAGATGAGGCTTTAAATGAATTAAGCAAACTTCCAGGAAAACAGCTTGCAGGGCCTCTGTTCTCTTTTTTGTACAGCCTTGATGATCTTGTCAGATTCAGAAGTACCGTTGCAATGGGTGAACTGGCAGAAAGATATGCAAATAAAAAAATTGAAGATGCAAGAAAATTATTGAGAAGGATTATGTGGAATCTCAATGATGAATCAGGTGGTATAGGATGGGGTTCGGTTGAGGCCATGGGCGAGATTCTGAAACGCAGTAAAATTCTTGCAAATGAATTTGAATCAATTCTCTTTTTTTATATTATTCCTGGCAACAATTTTCTTGAACATGAAATGCTGCAAAGGGGCTCTCTATGGGGAGTTGGGACGTATCTTGAGGTTAAAAAAAGCCCTGTAAAAATTGTTATTCATGCGTTAATGCGGTTTCTTGATTCAGATGATCCTGTAAAGCGGGGATATGCGGCAAGGGCGCTTATAAATATGGATAAAAAAAATATTGACCTGCTTCCATCACATATTCTGTCAGATCAGAGTATGATCCCCATGTTTGACGGATGGAATCTATATGCCGACTCAATTTCATCAATTGTGCGCCCTGATTAATGCGTGTAAGGGCTAGGGAATAATTGGCATAAGCCAATTTTGCTTGGTTTCAGGGCGCGACAACAGGAACTTATTTAGAAATGCATAAAATTTCTAAAGCTGACTTTGCCCGGATCGCCTCTCAACAAAGTATGAAAAATCCGCTCTGATATCCAGAGTGTTTCATATAGAACGGCCATAGGACGGGATGTTTACTGATGCTTAAAAAAAAATGTGACACAAATATTATACGCACCATTAAACTTGCCAAGGAAATGATCCAGCTTGCAAGAGATGGTGATGAATTCAGGGAAGATCCCGGATGTGGCATACTTTACGGTATCCTGCTTGATTCAGGATACAGGCTGCTGAAACTTGCACGTGAAGAAAAAGAGAATCATATTAAAAAAGGCTGGTGGCAAAAAGCTGATAAAGGAGAAAAAACAAATAATGAAAACCTGTGACTGCACAAACAGTTTATTACCGCCAAGAGACCGATCCTGACTCACCATAGCCTATGCAGAACACTCCACTTTTATCCTGTTTCAACATCGGTCTGAAATTTTCCAACACATTCAACCCTGCACAAATCCAAACATACTCCAATACATAATTTTTCAGAAAAACATTGCATTTGATACAAAAACGTGTCATTTGATATGTGTTTACAAGAAATAAAACGTAACACATTATTTTTATTTCATCTTTTGTCAGAATCTTTGATTCTTTGAGGCAAATCCGGGCCAATCCAGATCGGCCTCATGGCCGTTATTTCAAAATTCAAAAATGCATTTCAAATATGGAAGACTATACAATGACTGATCTGGCACGTACCATAGTTGAAGCTCAGAACCTTAACCTGATTCTTGATACTCTTCACATAGGCATTATAGCTCACACTCCTGAAAGAATAATAACTTTCTTCAACAATGAAGCGGAAAAAATCACAGGCTACAGCAAAAAAGAGGTCATAGGCAGGGACTGCCATGATGTCTTTCAGGGACCATTCTGCGGGGGAAAATGTTCATTCTGTGACGGAGCCCCTTCTTTTTTTTCTGATAAGCTGGAGTATCCGGTAACAACGTCAACAAAGGACGGTTCCCCAATTCAGCTTGAAATGACTGTCTCTCCTATCATAACTTCTGACAGTGTTTTGAAGGGTGTGGTTGCTTCTTTCCGGGATATGACCGAGTTGTTTAATCTCTCTCTTAAAGCTGAAAAAATGTCAAATTTTGCAGGCATTATTGGTAAACATAAGGTGATGCAGGATATTTTCAAACAGATCCAGGAAGTCGCACTTTATAATTACCCTGTTCATGTTTCAGGGGAAACAGGAACAGGCAAAGAACGTGTGGCTAATGTTATCCACGAAATCAGTTCATACGGAAACGGTTCTTTTGTACCGGTAAACTGCGGTGCCATACCGGAAGGCATCGTGGAAAGCGAATTATTCGGTCACGTAAAAGGTGCATTTTCAGGGGCTGTTAAGGACAGAAAAGGAAGGTTTGAACTGGCACACAAGGGAACTCTTTTTTTAGATGAAGTGGCTGAACTTCCATTGAAAATCCAGGTTAAACTTTTAAGATTTTTACAGGAAGGCTCCTTTGAGAGGGTGGGAGGCGAAAAAAAAATTTCCGTGGATGTGAGAATAATCAGCGCATCCAATAAAAACCTTAAAGATGAGGTAAAGGCCGGAAGATTCAGGGAAGATCTCTACTACAGACTCAATGTTATCCCCATTCACGTACCGCCCTTAAGGGAACGAAGAAGCGATATCCCCCTTTTAATTGCTGAATTTTTAAAGGAAGCAGGGCAGGACAGCCCACATGGTGTTCCGAAGATTTCAGATAAAACCATCGATATTTTACTTGCCTACCACTGGCCTGGAAATGTAAGGGAATTAAAAAATATCATCCAGTTTTCCGTGGTAAGAGCAAGGGGAAAAACAATATTGCCTTCACATCTTCCCGAAGAAATCACCGAAAAAATCGATCTGAATCAGGGTATTTTAAACAGATCATCCATGGACGATATAGTTCCGGTAAGGGGCAAACTGAACAGTGAAGCAGTAAAGGCTGCGATAAGGAAAGCAGGTGGTAACAAATCCAAGGCTGCAAAGGTGTTGGGGGTTGGCAGGGCAACACTTTACAGATTCCTCGCAAATAACGAAGAAATACGAAATTTTGCCGATCAAATTTAGTTTTTTTAAATTGAGAGGCGGCTGGGACAAATCCAGATCCGCCTCATGGCGGTTATTAAAAAAAATGGAAATTATTTTTTCTTTGCATTTATACGCA
>CAZLBE010000393.1:0-3050 GCA_964557635.1 uncultured Desulfobacterales bacterium | reverse complement strand
ATTTTCCAACGGAAGAAACAAAGGTTGAGTCAATACAATCGGCAAGATACGCCTTTTCATTACCATTAAATAAAGGTTCGTGGAGTGCAACATTTTCCCGATTGTTCCAGACCTTTTTCAGTATTTTAAGGATATTGGCTGCTATATTTTCGTTATTGGAATCCATCATTATTTAATCTGTGATTGTCCTTGTATATTCTTTTTAGCATATTTTTTCAAAGCTAAGAGAGATACTACTACAAAATTCTTCAACTGCATGCAGGGTTGTAGTGAGGGCCGGGGGATAACATACCCGATCAGGCATATACCAGCCGCCCCTTGGGTTGCGGAATTGGACGACCCAATTCTTCTGCTGTCTCAATCCATTCCTGAATAATAACTTCAGCATTTGCAATGGCACTTTGATATGTCTCTCCATCTGCCATACATCCTGACAATTCAGGCACTTCAGCAATAAAGGCTTCGTCTTCTTTGCTCCAATAAACGATTATTTCATATCTATTCATCATTTTCTTCTCATCATTTTCTTCCTCCAACCTTAATTTGTATTTAAGTATGAGATCACGAACTTGTTTTACTTGATATGCTTTAGCCTTCGATTTTTTAGGTTGCAAGTTAAAAATTTCTTCTACACCATACTTTGTGAAAATATGATGGTCACCTTTGATTCGTTTATCAAAGCCGAATCTTTCCAGCAATTGGCATATTTCTGAAAAAGGAATATTAGCATCAGATGTTCCTCGTAAAACTTTTACTAACAACTTTTTATATGTACTCATTTTATTTTTTTAAAACATATTCTTTCAAAGCCAAGAGATACTACCACAAACTTCTGCAGCCGCAGATTTCCATATTTTTTTTCAAGTTTTTTCCCGTAAGCCTGCACCTGATTTTCTCCATCATTGAATTGTTTTGAAATTTCAGGGATTGACATCAGCTCATCTTCTGACAATTGCTGCGCCTTTTCAGCGGTCATGCCTGCATCTTTGAGTGTTACAAATTTGAATTCAATTAAAACATCAAACACCTTGCCGTATCTTTTATCCGGCCTGATGATCATGGTAAGGTCTGCATATCTGCGGTCAATCTCGGTTTCAGAATCCATGATAAATATAATATCATTGTAAAGCAGAGTCAGAAATGCAGTCTTGACTGTAAGTTCATTTGCCCATCTGTAGTCACGGTTGTCAAAAACCCTGAAATATCTGTCTTCCACAAAACTGCACAGAGGAGCCATCTCACCCTTTTGATAAACCAATTTTGCAGCGTCTCTGCCGTCATCCCTGTCCTCTGGTTCAGGCAGAAGCATTTCGTAAATACGTTCCACATAAAGGCTTTTCATCACAAGATTGGGGACTTTTAGAATAACTTCGAGATCATCCGTGTCTTCTGCAATGGTTAAGACTCCGAAATAATATAAAAAAGAAACAAGAAAGGTATTATCTCTTGATTTATCGGTGAGCATTTCTGTTATTCCAAAACGTTTACTTATTTTTGATGCAGTCACCCGGCATTCATTTCTCATGAGATTCATCAGAAGCTCTCTTCCCTTTGGAATTTGAGTTATGTATTCAAGCTTGGATTCATCCGCTGCAAGATTATCATCTAACATTTCTCTTGGGTATCTGCAGGATTTTTCAAACTGCTCAAAAAAATATAAACAAAGGGTTGGATTATAAATTCTTTCATCAATTGCATGGGAAAAAGTATAGCCGTCATAATAGGTTTTCATTAAATTCACAGCTTCATTTATTTTTTCAGCCATGTTAATGTTTTCTTCACCAAAGTCACAGTTATCAACGATATCTTTAATCACTATTTCAACTTCATCCTGATTAAACCCGCAAAGGTTATTAAATTCAGGTTCAAAATAAATATTTTTGGCAATATTATATCCGCTTGTGATATCGCTCATGACAACTGGAGACACTCCTGTTATAAAAACACGGTCAAACATGGAACCGGAAGTGGAAGCCTTCACAGCCTTGAAAAAAGTTCTTAAAGGTCCTTGATCATGAACAAGTATTTGGTATCTGTTATCCTCGCTCTGCACGCCCATCATGACGGTGTTGGCAAAATTGTCATATTCATCAATGAGAAGATACACGGGGTATGGGGTCATACGAACTGAATTTACCAGGGAGTTGAGAGAACTTATCGCGTTTTTTCTGTTTATTTCAATTTCAGGCAGATCATACTTGCCATAATAAAGAATAAATCCTTTGATACAGTCATTAATATGATCAAACAGAACTTGTTTAACTTCTTCTGCACTGCCTGTTGGATCAACACATGAAAAATCCAGTTTTAAAATAAAATATGAATTATGCAGGGCGGTAGGGGCTTTCCCAATTTTTAAATTTCCAAAGATTGACTGGAATTCATCCTTTTTTGCTACATCATAGTAATTTTCCAGCATTGAAAGGACAAGACTCTTGCCAAACCGCCTCGGGCGGATAAAAAGCTGGAAATCTGATTTTTCAAGCAAAAAAATTTTATCTGTTCTGTCACAATAGAAATAACCCTGAGTATTAATCTTTTTAAAATCACATATACCATATGGAAATTTCATGATTACGTCCTTTGTGTAAAGTTTATAAAATTTTGGGCTTGGTTCTAACGCCGTCCACTTTGTGTTGGTTTCTTTAAAAACGAAAACGAAATGCTGTAATCACAGGCACATAAAAGAGATACAACAAACATTTCAGTATAAGTGGACCATCTTAGAACCAAGCCAGAAATGTGTGAGATTGTCTAATACTATGTCACTCCCCTAAATCCGTTATAATCAAAATATGTTATATAAGCTATTTTAATCATTTGCAACAATCAGGTAATAAAAATCTCTCCGTATTACCCTTCGACAAATTCGAAATACCTTTTATGGCCTATATTCATCCATTATTCCCTAAAGCGATCAATGCCCGCAACCCAAGTGCCTACCTCAATTTCTTGTTTTTTTATATGAAATAGAATGCAAACCAGCAGCATTCTATTTCTATATTTGTTGAGAGGCGGCTGGGCCAATCCAGATCCGCCTCATGGCGGTT
>CAZLBE010000392.1:0-3066 GCA_964557635.1 uncultured Desulfobacterales bacterium | reverse complement strand
GTATTGTTTGAGCCATAACAGGGGCAGATAGAATGATGCAGGCTGCAAAGACTCCTGCCATGGTCCCGGAAAAAATTTTTCTTTTCATAATGAAATCCTCCTTTTTAAATGGGTTAAAATATTGGAAATAACAAAATTTCCATTAACAACTATTCATGTAATATATATGTATTATAAAATAAGTTCTGCTACTCAGGTAACACAAATAATTTCCATTAACAACTATTCATGTAATATATATGTATTATAAAATAAGTTCTGCTACTCAGGTAACACAAATAATTTTTTTATAACTGCCATGATGCCGATCCTGAATTATCGGGAATCTGCTCACAACAAAGCATGGGCCGAAGGGCCTCAGAGACCGATGTGTTCTTCTGCACGTTCGAGAAGAGAGTGCAGGTTTTTTATTTCGATATGTTTTCTTTCACTCTTAATGATTCCATCTTTGTTCAATTTTAACATATGCCTGCTTATAACAGCTCTTACCGATCCTATCATATTTGCAAGCTCTTCGTGGGAAAAATCATTGATTAGTTTTAATTTCATGCATGATTCACTGTGATCAATGTGACGAAGGATAAGCCTTGAAAGCCTTGTAAGAGTGTCATGCAGGGTCAAATCACTTGCAAGTTCTTCAAGTGAACGAATCTGCTTACCAAGATATGGCAGAAATGTCCGATTAAATTCAGGATATTCTTCCATCCAACGTCGGATTTCATTCAATGGAGCATAAAGGGTCTCAAGGTCATCAATGGCCGTTACTTCTACGTGGTGTTCATGTTCATCCAACATGCAGATCACATCAAATACATCACCTGGGGACAGCAAAAAAATAGTAAGCTCCCTGCCTGTATCGGGATTTATCTGAGAGACCTTCATCCTGCCGGAAATAATAACATAAAATCTATGGAGAGTTTCTCTGCTGGTCATTGCAGGTAAATTTTTTTTCCATGTTTCATGGTGAAATGAGGCTAACATCTCAGTAAGCCTTTTTTCTTCGATATTTTTAAATAGCGGAGATTTCTTCAGCACATCCAGACTATGGGGGAAGAATAAAGAATCCGGCCTCATTTTAATACCTCCTGCACGTATTGGAAAGTCAATAGGAACATAAAAAAATACACAACTCCGGAGCAAAGCCCCGTTGTAAAATTTTTTCGGGTTAACGATATATTATATCAGTGGCGCAGTTTTTTATTTTTTTTAAAGAAATTTATATATGATCGTCCATAATATCCTGTATGATGTTTTTAGTTTATGGCTGTTATCAGCAGGCCTATTAGCGCAAGCATTGAACATCCGGTGAGAACCGTGCTGAAAATTTTAACTTTCCAGGTCGGCATGGCATCAACGTCAAGGTGTGCCGTATGCACATGTAAATGACAGTATCGCCAGGCGGCCTGTAAAAATGCAGCTGCACTTAACAGGATTAGCATAATTGCTATTACTATAATTATCGACGAAGGCATTGCCCCCTTAAGAAATTTAGCAATTCCAAGTCCTGCACCAAAAGATGCCAGACCTGTCCGAAGCCATGCCTGATATGTTCTCTCGTTGGCGAGAACTGTCCGGTCAAGAGCCAGCGCGTTCCTGTTCGGTACAGAATGTTTCGTTTTAGCATAATCTGTGTCAGATGAGGCTGCAGATTGTTCCAAATAATCCTCCTTGATCAAATTTACTTTTATTTAAAAACAGTGTAGGATCCTAATACTTTCAGGAAGAGGGAATTTTTTTTCATTTCATTAATGGTCTCCATAACATTTTTATACTTTATATGCCCTTCAAGATCCATGAAAAAATAATAAGTCCAGTTTTGATTTTTTGTGGGTCGAGATTCAAGTTTTACCATGTTAAGTCCTGCCCTGTTCACGCACTCAAGGACCTTGAAAAGAGCACCAGGGACATGGGATGTTGCAAACATCAGCGAGGTTTTGTATTCTTTCGATTCATCCGATTCATCCGATTCATCAAGGCTGTCCTGATACTTCAGGCTGTCACGATTTTTTGCAACTTCACTGTTATTGACATCATCACTGCTTTTTATTCCATTATCATCATGTAATTTTTCACTGTTCTGGTTAATTCCGGCACCCCGGTGTTTTTCCCTGCTGATGATAAGAAATCTTGTAATATTGTCTGAATGATCCTCTATTCTTGTCTCCACAACCTGGAGGCCGTAAAGGTGGGCTGCCATGCTGCTTGCAATGGCTGCAAAGGATCTGTCTTCAGATGCGAGACGTGCGGCCTGTGAGGTACTGCTTGTCTCGATTATTTTAACATTGGGCAATTTTTTTCTTATCCACCTTCGGCACTGTGCAAGGGCCTGGGGGTGTGAATAAATCGTTTTCACATCCTTTATCTCCCCTGACAAAGAAAGAAGATCATGGTATATGTGCTCGTAATGTTCCCCTGTAATTTCTACATTAAATTCACAGAAAAGATCAAGAGTATGGTTTACTGCTCCTTCAATGGAATTTTCCACCGGCACAACGCCAAAGTGGCTCTCCTTTTTCTCCACATCCCTGAATATATCCACAAGGCCGGGCTGTTCAATGAAATTTCCAGAATGCCTGAAATAGTGCAGCGCTGCAATGTGGGTATAGCTTGCCTCGGGTCCGAGATATGATATTCTGTTGGATTTCTGTATCTGTTTTGTGGCAGTCATTATAACGCTGAATATATATTTCAATACATCATCGTCTGCAGGACCGGTATTTATATCAATGAGTCTCTGCATAATTTTCTTTTCCCGATTTTTATCAAGGACTTCTGTTCCTTTTCTTTCCTTGATCTCCCCGATCTTTTTTCCTATGCCAAGCCTTTTATTGATGAGCTTTACGATATCAGTATCTATTGCATCAATACCGTTGCGAAGATCTGCAAGTCGCTGCTCAAGTTTTATTTTATCTTCATCCGATTTCATATTTAACCCCATAATAACCACTCTGAAATGTTTATTTAATACTGACCGCCATGAGGCGGATCTGGATTCAAGTCCAGATCCGCCCGCGTAAATATTCGATCTTATAACGTAAATTTTGGACAGTGCTTCATATTCGTCTA
>CAZLBE010000391.1:0-3095 GCA_964557635.1 uncultured Desulfobacterales bacterium | reverse complement strand
TTAATTTTCGATAATTGGGCAATGGTTCCAATGGCAACAAAGCTGTCGCCCTGTTTCAAAATATCACCGGCCTTTGGAATAAAACTGTAATCCTGCTGTCCGAATTTTTTAATGGCAATCACCTGAACATTGTATTGATTTGTCATATCTATCTGTTTAAGTGTCTTTTTTGCCCATGTTTTTACTGTAAATTCCTTGATCCCCATGGATTCATCAAAGGGAAGATGTTCTATAAATCCCGGCATTGCAATACGATTGGCAATAAGCTGGGCAGCCATATACTCAGGAATGATAACCTTGTCAGCCCCTATTTTATACAATAATTTTTCATGGTCATGGTGAATTGCCTTGGCCCACACATTCTGAACACCAAGTTCCTTTAAGTACATTGTAATCATAATACTTGCAGCAATGGCATCTCCAACACTTATCAACACATGCTCTAATTCATCAACCCCCATCTGCTTTAACACCTCTTTATTGGCAGCATCTGCCTGATAAACCTGTGTAAAATCATATTGAGCATTGTTCACCCTTTCTTCATCTGTGTCTATTCCCAGCACTTCATGTCCCAGATCAACAAGAGTCTTACCAAATTTTAAGCCGAATTTACCAAGACCGATGATGCCTATTTGAATTTTTGCTTTCATTTTAATATTATCCAATACTTATACTTTGTTCGGGTTTTAAATATAAAATCTTCGTCTGTATTGAGTGCAGTGCTGAAAGAAGTACAAGCGGGCCAAGCCTGCCCATAAACATCAGTATCACCAATATAAATTTTCCGATGGAAGATAATCCAACAGTAAGACCGGTGCTTAATCCAACGGTTCCATATGCGGAAATAGTTTCAAAAAGAATTTCTAAAAAATTTCCCCTTATCCTGGAATGGGGCAGGTCTCCGCCTTCGGTGAAACTCATTAAAAGTACACTTGCCAGAATAATGGCCACGGAAAAAAATAAAAGGGTTAACGCCTTGTTAATGGTTTCCCTGTCAACGGCATTTGACCCTATGCACACCTGATCTCTCCCCCTTATTGTATCAATGATAAATGCCCACAGCACACGAAATGTTGTAACTTTTATACCGCCGGCACATGATCCTGGAGCCCCCCCTATAAACATGAGCAATATCATGAATAAAAGTGAGGAATTTGTCATACCGGCAATATTTAATGTGTTAAATCCTGCTGTCCTGCAGGTGACAGACTGGAATAATGACGCCATGAGATCTTCGGATTCAGGCAAGGCCTTTTTTAGATTAACATAATCTGCAACATAAATAAAAACCCAGCCAATGAGAATAAGAAACACTGTGGTTTTAATGACAATTGAAAAATGCCGGGAAAGTTTAAATGCATCTTTTTTCCGCGTTATTTTGGAAAATATATAGGAAGACCCCTCCTCTAACACAGAAAATCCCAGTCCTCCAAGGATTATAAGTAACATTATAGTAATATTTACCCCAAAATTTGCCTTGAACTGCACGAGATTATCTGAATTTAATGAAAATCCTGCATTGCAGAACGCTGAAATAGAATGAAAAACAGCAGAAAAAAAAGAAAAATGATCATGGCCGGAAACAAAAAGGGAAAATGCACCCACAGCTTCAATAAAGAAAGTAAAAATAATAATTTTTTTTAAAAAATTTCCAAGGTGAAAGCTTGAATTGTTAAGAAGAGATTCCCCCACAGCTATTCTGTCAGTTAAAAAAATTCGTTTGCGCCACAGATAAAAGGCAAAGCTTGTAAATGTCATTATCCCGAGTCCTCCAAGCTGAATCAAGGCAACAATGATGATCTGACCTGTCCTGGTAAAAAGATGCCCTGTATCCACAACCGTTAAACCGGTTACGCAGGTGGCAGAAGTTGCCGTAAACAATGAATCAATCCAGGATATGGCTTTGCCATGGTAACTGAACGGGGAATGCAGTAACACTGTTCCAGCACAGATGGCTGCTGCGAACATGAGAATGGGAAGAAAAAGAGGGGAAAAAAATTTTTTAATTTGCATGGTAAATATTTGCTGTTCCTGATGTTAAATAAATAGTAAACGCTGCTTACTATTCGCGAATTGATGGTTAAAATTCAAATCAGAGTTTTAAAAAATCAAAAATTCCTCTTCTATTCCATAAAATCATTTTTCTGCCCCGGTATAATTGCTGATAATCAAAATCAAGGAGATTGATATCCTCTGTGAGGCGTTCATAACTTATCAAGACCACTTTATCATGATTTTCTACATATTTTTTTACAGCGTCTTTTGAATGCAAAATAATAATTGGTTTTGTCAAACGCCCTGCAAACTGAAATTGGCCATCATATTTTCTATAGTGCAGAATCTTATAACCTGCATCCTGTTTTTCTTTTAATACATTGGAAACAGGAGTGACATCATACCTTTGAAACACCACATTCCCGGTCATCAACACAATCATTATAAAAATAGCAGATGATATTGACACTGTTTTTATTAAACTTCCAACGGATGTTGGCCTTAAAAACAGCATAAAGCCTCCCATGGCAATAAGGCAGGATGCTAATATCATAAATTTTGGAACAGGAATATCCGGTATATGTTTCAACGGAACAAAAGGCAATACAGAAATTAAAACACCAATGATAATATAAAAAATACCAACGAGGTAATGGGCCTTGATGGTTTTCCAGTTTTTACCGTTTACAGCAATATTTCTTGCTGCAAGCAGGCTTGCCGCAGGCAGTAACGGAATTAAATAATGAACCTGCTTACAGCTTATCAATGAATGGATAATCAAAACGGAAAATAACCAGACAAACAAAAACCTGGAACCTCTGTCATCTTTTTTAAATGAATACCCGCGCCATAAAGGTTTTAACAAAATCCACGGCAGCAGCAAAACCGGAATCAGCGGTAAAAACCACCATATGGGACGTTGATGGGCAAAGGAAGAGACAACGCGATTCACAGTCTGTCCCCACAGTATCGCCTGCCTGTATGATTCACCGCCTGTAACAACTGCAGGTACAACCCAGACAAGAAGGATTACAATACCAGTAAAGGATGAAAGGAAAAGCCCCTTATACCATTTAAGGTTGACCTCTTTTAAGGGTATC
>CAZLBE010000390.1:0-3096 GCA_964557635.1 uncultured Desulfobacterales bacterium | reverse complement strand
CTGGGATGCTGTCAAAGAAATCATAAAAAACAGGATAAATATGAAATCCTTTGATTCAAAGGGCGGGGAAATTGTTGTTGTTGACGGTAAAATTGCTTTCAGGATTGACCTTGAGCTCAAAATGGCTGTAAGTCTGATGTTTGACAGAGATGGCAATTATATTGATGGAGATGATACATCCCCGGATATTGATTTTGCGGAGGATTTAGACGTATTGCAACAGGTTGATCAAACAGAAAAAGAGGTTGATCAAACAGAGCAGGATGGTTTGGATAAATCCGTCCGGAAGGAAATGGAAACTCAAGTTGAAAAAAATGATCTTGAATTCGGTCTGCCTGATTTTAGTCCTCAACCCGATGATAAAAATGCTGAATTTTCAGATGATGAGTTTGATTTGGGCCCTGCCGTAACTGGTTCCGTAACTGGTTCCACTGCCGGGGATCTTCCTGCTGAATCTTCTCTTGATTCCGATTCTGATCTTGATCTTGGATTTGACGATGATTTGGATAATTTTGGATTAGAAGATTCTTCCGGGGAAAAATCAGATTCTGATTTTAACGACAAACCAGTAGATGCCAGTGGGGACAATGATACACTGGATGATGACATTGATGATGATATCGACGATGATATCGATGACATCCTCGAAGAGACACGTGAGCTCTGGAAGCAGAAAAAAGAATAATTGATGACCTCTTCAGATTTAAGTCCTGACAAATCAGGTAAAATAAAAGCTCTGGGGTTGTCCTCCGGTGGGCTTGACAGTATTCTTGCTGCCATGATTTTAAAACAGCAGGGTGTTGATGTTACATGGATAAGTTTTACAACGCCTTTTTTTGATTGTGATGCAGCCATAAAAGCTTCTTTATCAACGGGAATACCCATTATTATTGAAGATATTACAGATGACTATCTTAAAATGCTTGCAGATCCTCCTGCAGGATACGGTAAAAATATGAATCCCTGTATGGATTGCCATGCTCTTATGTTTGCAAGGGCAGGCATTGTCATGCAGAACAGAGGGTTTGATTTCCTTTTCAGTGGTGAGGTGGCAGGGCAGCGCCCCATGTCCCAGAGAAAAAATTCCCTTAGATATATTGAAAAAAGATCCGGTTTTGCAGGTTTTATACTCCGCCCGTTGAGCGGGATAATACTTCCTCAGACAATTGCTGAAAAAAAAGGATTTGTGAGCAGGGATAAGCTTTTATCTATTTCAGGCAGATCTCGGAAAATTCAGATAAACTTGGCAAAACAATTTGGTATTAAAGATTATCCGGCTCCTGCAGGTGGATGTCTTTTAACTGATCATGGATTTTCAGAAAAATTAAAAGATCTGATGTTTATACAGAAAAAATTTAATGAAGAAAATCTTTTCCTTTTAAAGCATGGACGTCATTTAAGACTTGATAAAAATACAAAAATCGTGGTGGGAAGATCAAAATCGGATAACGAAAATATTATAAAATTTTATAAAAAAGAAAAAGATATCCTGATTAAACACTCTTTTATGCCGGGTCCTGACCTTTTAATCCCTTCAGGAGCATCTGAACCCCTTGTCCGGATGGCAGCCTCAATCTGCGCAGGATACACAAAAACAAAACCAGGTGATCCTGCTGAAATGACAGTAATGTCCAAAAATGGCGATCAAATAATCAAGGTTTCTGCACTGAATCCGGCACAGTTCCGGCATATGATAATAAGATAATCAACGGTTACAAGTTTTAATGTTTTGTTCAGGTTCTGTTCACCTCATGTTAAATTTTGTCTGGTAGTCTTCAATGGCAATTTCCATCTCTGCAAGGCCTATTTCAGATATTCCAAGGATGTCGGCCTCGATGGATGAGGCTATCCGGGCAGTGTCTTCCTCTTTGTTTCCCGTTTCCATTTTATTGCAGACCTGGTTCACACATCTGACAAGAACAAGAAGTACATCTGTCTGGTCAAACTCCTCCTTATGATGATCACCTGCAATTTTGCAGAGGGATTCAGGAAGATTCCAGTGTGATAAAAGCTCATATCCCTGTTCAGCGTGGAGTTTTGCAATAATCTCTTCAATGAGAGCGTTGGCCGGATAACTTTTTATAAGTTTCCCGGATTTCATTTTTTCAAAGGCAGTCAAAAGATAGAGTTTTCCCATATCGTGCAAAAGGCCTGCTATGAAGCTTTTTGGAATTATATCTTCCAGTTCAAGGTACTTTGCAGTCCAGAAAGATCCTATGGCACATGAAAGAGAGTGATTCAGCAATGCCCGCTGAAATTTTCTGATAAAAGGGTCACCTGACTGAAAATTATTTTTATGAACAGCCTGCACAATGATATTGCACAACTCCACTTTTCCAAGCCTGATCATCGCCTCTTTAATGGTTGATACCTTTTCCAGACCCCGGTAATAGGGAGAGTTTGCAGTTTTCAGAACGTAGCTTGTAAGAGAGGGATCCAGCTTAATCATAATCTTTATTTTTTTAAAATTCGGATCTTTTTGTGTAACTTCGTTCTGGAGTTTTAATGAGTTCTTGCTCAGCACAGGAAGAGAATCTTCCTTTTCCATCTGGGATTTAAGAATATCAATTATGGATTTTTCTTTATTCATCAATTATACGCCCTGTAATCTTCTTATTTCTTTTATTGATCTTGGTGGTAAAAGTTTTGGCACGCATCGGAAAATTTCGTCAATTGTGGTTATACCTGCAGCTGCTTTATACACAGCATCCTCAAAAAGGGTAACAAGCCCTGCGGTTTCCATACAAATTTTTCTGATTTCATAACTTGGCCTGTTGTTTAAAATGGCATCCCTTACAAATTCATTTAATATAAGAAGTTCAAAAACAGCTATTCTGCCCTTGTATCCGGTATGATTGCAGCTTGCACATCCTTCTCCTTTAAGGAACTGATACCGGGAAGCTTCAGAAGGGGTGTATCCCATTTTTTGAAGTTCCTCCGGAGTCGGTTTATGGGGCTTTGCGCATGAGGTACACACTTTCCGTAAAAGCCTCTGCCCTAAACCAGCAACAATTGTTGAAGCGATAATGGACGGCTCTATTTCTATGCTCATAAGCCTGACCATGCCGCTTACACTCCCTTCCGTATGCACGGCGG
>CAZLBE010000389.1:0-3096 GCA_964557635.1 uncultured Desulfobacterales bacterium | reverse complement strand
TTATCTCCTGAATTTATACAAAATAGGGATGATATTCTCTACCTGCAAAAAAAAACATGGGCTTAGATGATGACACTGAACAATTTAATTGAAAAAAAATCATTTGAAACAGCAGGACAATATCTTGATGCTGCCGGAGGGCTTTTCCCCAAATCTGCTGAATATTCGTCCAATGTTGAGGAATACAAAAAAAAACTTGAACAGCAGAACATGATAGAGAAATTAAGCCAAAATTTCGTCTGGATTAAGGGCGGAAATTTTCAAATGGGTTGTAATTCCCATACTTATAAATACGATTTAGACGAAAGGCCTGTTCATAAAGTAATTCTCAATAGTTTCTGGATGGAAAAATGTGAAGTGACAACGGGACAGTATATGAAATGTGTTAAAGAAAGAGCATGCCGCCCCCCCGAGTGGCTGGAAACTGGTGGAAAATATAATATAAATACGGGAAAAGATAAATATTACAAACGACTTGGCAAATCTTTGACAGAAAAAAATCATCCCATTACCGGAATATCATGGTATGATGCCAAAGCTTATGTCATATGGCTTTCGCAGAAAACAGGATTTAAATATCGCCTTCCTACCGAGGCGGAATGGGAATATGCAGCACGAAACAGGGGTATGAATATCAAATTTTGCTGGGGAAACAAAGACCCATATATTAATGGCAAAAAAGCTGCAAATATAGCTGATGAATCAGCAGGAGCGTACTATTCCAAATGGACTGTATGGAAAGGATATAATGACGGATTTATTTATACTTCTCCCGTGGGACACTTTGCTTCAAATGCTTTGGGCTTATTTGATATGGGAGGTAATGTATGGGAGTGGTGTGAGGATGTGTACAATAAAAATGCCTACAAATACCATTCCATAAAAAATCCTTTATATACTGGCAAAGGTCACTACCGTGTCATACGTGGTGGAAGCTGGTATAATGATCCTCAAAACACACGCTGTACAAACCGCTATTTTCGACCACCTGATAAAAGGAATATAGATGTGGGGTTTCGTCTTGTAACAGAGGGAATTTAAGCTGCCTTAGTTTCTTTTATTCTTTGTGAAACAAGGCTGGCGAATCCGAATCAGCCTCATGGCCGCTATATCCACTTATCAGGAGATAGAGCATAAAAAGGAATATTGAGATTTTAATTCCATGAAGGCGAATTATAGTATAAACAGAGAGTGATACAGAAAGAACAGGATGCAGCCATCTGTAGTATTGAGGAACATGCACCGGAATAACTGATATATTAACCTGTCCGCCTTTAACACTTACTTTCAGGTAATGGAAAAAAGCGTGATCGGGATTTTTCCCCACCAGTTCAGCGCCGCTGCCTCCTGTAATTGTAAAGGGAATCCCATCCCATTGTCCATTATAATAAGAGTGAATATGACTGGCAAAAATATGAGTAACCCTGTATTTTTTAAAAAGCGCAATAAGTGAATGAGCTGCGTCAGGCGCAAGACAATGGTGATATTGATGCCCCCGTGGGTCAAACAGAGGTACATGCATAAAAATAAATCTGTTTGAATATCCAACAGCTTTTTTAAGTTCCTTTTCTATCCATTGATACTGCAATTTATCAATGGATTTTTCATTGGCATCATCAATAATGATAAAATAGTTACGGCCTGTTTTAAAGGAATAATAAAAAGGGCCCAGTAAATCATAGTATAATGCTCTCCCGCTTTTTTTCAGTTCATGGTTGCCAATGGCGGTTAATAATGGGATGTCAAGGTTTTTGCGTACCATGGTAAAGTAGTAACGGTATTTTTCCACATCGGCATATGAGACTATGTCACCAAGTTCCATTGCAAATTTTATATTTTTGTCCCTGTTCATCTGTTTCAATAATTCAGGAAATATTATATGACTGTCTTTATTATCTCCAAAAACACTGAATACGTAATTATCTGTTTTCCCTTTTATTTGATCTGTTTTGATTTTTTCTAAATTGTCGGCAATCCAATCATGTGCAGGCAGTTTTTGATGATAATCAAACCATTTATCAATGCCGGCAAAACTCAGAATACAGATCATGAATATACCCATTAAAGCAGGATGTCTCCTGAAATCTATCATAATAATTTTGAATGAATTTGCTATGATTTTTATTATCGGTATGCCCATTATTTTTATACTCATTCTCTTTCTCAATTTGTTAATAGACGGCTGAGCAAAAGCAGATCGGCATCATGACCGTTATCTCATAAATACCGGACAGCTTTTTAGGAAAATTTATTTACCTATTTTTGATAAATCAGTTACACGTTTTTTCCATCCATATATGTATAAAACAATCAGAATAGCACAGATAATTATAATTGCAATGCTGATCCAGTGCAGGTTATGAATGATCACATCTTCATTGCGGCCGAGCAGATATCCCAGGGCCGCAAGGATTGTAACCCATATACCTGCACCAAGTGCAGTAGCTGCACAGAAAGAAGATATATTCATACGGGCAAGTCCTGCAGGAAGGGAAATATACTGACGTATACCGGGCAAAAGCCTGCCAATGAATGTACTAATATTGCCGTGGCGTTCAAAAAACCTATCAGCTTTTTCAAGTGATTTACGATTGATCAGTAAATACCGTCCATATCTTTCAAAAAAGGGTCTTCCCAGCTTCAGAGCAAGCCAATAGTTAAACACTGCTCCGACAAGGCTTCCTGTAATACCACAGATGATAACCATAATTATATTCATCTTTCCCGTAGCAGCAAGATAGGCAGCAGGAGGTATAACTATTTCGCTTGGAAAAGGGAAAAAGGAAGATTCAAGTGCCATTAGAAATATAATACCAGGATATCCCCACTGTCCTGCAATGGCTGCAAGCCATCCTGTAAATTGGTGAAACATTACAAAAACTCCTGTTTCTCAAAATAGAATGACCAAAGTATGAAAACCAGTCAATTCGTACTTTTTTTATAAAAAAAGAATGCAAATTTTTACGTTCTATTTCATAATTTGATGTGAGGCAAATCTGGACCTGAATCCAGATCTGCCTCATGGCGGTTATATGAAAATACTGTTCAAAGTGTCGACAGCAACAGCCCCCTGTGGATGATAGATCCAGCCCATCA
>CAZLBE010000388.1:0-3098 GCA_964557635.1 uncultured Desulfobacterales bacterium | reverse complement strand
TAATATACTGATCCGCTGAATTGGACAGGATGTATCTCATTAAGGGGACACCACCTTTGATATTGTTGATATTGCCTGTTTTATATAAAATCACGGCAAATTTAAAATTAAGATGCGCCCTGTCCATAATTAACTGTATTATCTGTTTATAAATATTTTTATCATAAATTTTTATTTCAACGGCAAGGTAAAAAAGCAGATCCCAGGCAATGTTGTCAGGTGCAAGGGCAAGCTCATTAATCAACTCAAATTTTGTTTCATCGGTTTTACCTGGAAATAGGTCAAGAATTTTTTTTGCTTCTTTTATATCAGATCTTTGTATACTTTCCCTAAAACCGGTAATATAGCGCATCATTATTTTTTACCTTTTATGATATTTTTATTTCATCTTGTGTTGTTCAGTTGTCTTAAAAATTTACATGATCTACATCATGGCAGTTATACATGCAACAATTCCTGAAAAAATACTGTATTCATGTTGCAATTTTTTTATTGTATTGTCAATATCCTGATTTTATGGGTAGGGTTGTTCCGGTGAAACCTCTGCATTGATGAATTTGAACACCACTATTACATGTTTTTCAAAGAGCCCTTTAATTTAATCAGTTCAAGATCTCCCCATGCTCCAAGCG
The DNA here is from genome assembly GCA_964557635.1 of uncultured Desulfobacterales bacterium. Taxonomy (GTDB): domain Bacteria; phylum Desulfobacterota; class Desulfobacteria; order Desulfobacterales; family Desulfobacteraceae; genus WGCX01. The sequence continues at coordinate 2,466 of CAZLBE010000388.1, read as the reverse complement.
TTTTGTCTTTGATGATAACAATTCCCTGGACCCCTCTAATGGTTTTTCCTGCATTAATAGCTTTTTTCATGTCTGATTCTTTTTTTATCATATTGCCTATGGAAGTTGCAGCTGCATCTGCAAGAGCACACGAGTCTGCAATCACGCTTACCGCATCAGCTATGCCGAAACTTTTTGAATGACCTATGGTTCCGGAAGAGGTGCAAAGGGCAAATGGATTTTTTCTATTATCAAGGCGTATCCCTGTTTTCATACTTAAAGGTGACTTGCCGGCAAAAACAGCAAGTGTGATTGCTCCGTCAATTCTCATGGAAATATCTCCGCCGTTTTCAACTATTACCTCTTTTGAGTATTTAAGAAGTTTTCTGCAGGTATATTCGGCAACAGCGCCAGCTACGGATGCCATGGGACCTACTCTGGCTTTTTTTGCAGCTTCAGCCATATCCATAATGATTTTCGGAGCGGGGAATAGAATATCTACAGGGACAAGGGATGTTAAAAATTCAGGCTGGCGGTGAATATAGGACTCAATAAATCCTCTGCATTCAAGTACTGCGGTTACTGCTTTTTTAGACAGGTCTGATTGCGCCTGTATATGCAGGTCTGTTTCTTTTACAGTGATATGGAAAGATTTAAGTCCCTTTCTATTGGCCCTGGATCTGTATGTACGATTTTTAAACATTGGTTGCCCTGTCTGTCTGTCCGTGGTTGCCAAAATTTTGGATTATTATTTGATGCTATAGATTTTCAGATAATTACCTTATTGTTAAATTTGGCACAAGGCCTTAAAGGAGGAAACTCTTATTAGTGCCTTTACCAGATCGGCCTCATGGCCGTTAGATTTTAATATGAGAAGGCCGCATATCCAATGGAGCCATCTCAAGAAAAAAAGAGTCAGTCATTCCTGCAATAAAATCCCGTACAATTTCTGCGTATGAGTGGGTTTCTCTGTATTTTTCATCAATACCATCCAAAAAATTGCTGAAAACAGGAAAATTTTTTCTGTTTTTCAAAAGATCTTCAAGAAATTGATTAAAAAGATACCTGTAAATTGAGTTAACAGGTTTAAGATGCTTTTTTATAAGAGGATTTAAATATATTTTTTTATAATTAAACTCAATAAGCTGTCTCAGTGCCTCTGATACTTCATTGCTGAATTCAAGGTGAGGTTTGTTTATACTGTTTGTGATCAAATCCGTTACAAGGTTAAATACAATTGTTCCGTTGGTTACGCCAAGGATATGTGAAGAAAGTTCCGGCAAATCATTTCTTTTAATAATTTTCAGTCTTATGGCATCCTCCATATCCCTTCCAACATAACTTATGGTGTCGGCTATCCTGACAATACACCCCTCCATGGTCATGGGAACAGGATCGGGGCGCTCGCTGTTTTTCATGTTTTTAACAAGGGCATCAAAATCCTGAAAATTTCTCTTTTCCGAAGGTACAAGTATTCTGCAATGTACTTCACCATTATGGCAGAGTATTGCATCAAGTGTTTGAAGACTCAGGTTCCAGCCCTTTCCCTTGCGTTCAATTTTTTCCAGAAACTGAATGGACTGAGAATTATGGTGGAAATATCCTATGTCATGTTCCATACATATTTTTGAAAGAAATTTTTCTCCGTCATGTCCAAAAGGAGGGTGGCCTATGTCATGTCCCAGTGCAACTGCTTCAATAAGGTCCTCATTAAATCCAAGAAATCTGCCAATGGTGCGCGCAATCCTTGATACTAATTGTACGTGCAGTACCCTATGGGTAATATGATCATTTTTAATAAGGGAAAAAACCTGGGTTTTATCTATATACCTTGTATATGCAAGGGAATTTATGATTCTGTCCGTATCAATACTGAAGGCCTGTCTGTACCCGGTATCCTGATGAGGATCAGGAAACCGTCTCAATGCCTGACTGCTCATTGAGGCAAGAGGGGAAAGAAATTGTTTTTCCCTTTGATTGAGAATCTCTTTTATCTCTCCTTCTTTTTGTGTATGATGAATGACTTCCAAAACTTATTGCTCTTTTTTTTTACCTGTTTTAAACCCTTATTGTATTGTTTCTTATAACCGCCATGAGGCGGTTCTTCAAAACATTTGTTAAACAATTACCATTCTCCGGATTCTGTCAAGGTGAACGCAGAATCTTTTACAGGGGTATTTGCATTGTAACCGGTAATTTCCAGTTCGATTTTCATTCCTGATCTGTCCATGATATTAATTTTTTGTGGGATCTGAAATTGTCCGAATTTTTTAAAATAGTCAAACAATATGGAAAATATGAGACGTTTTTTATTATCAAAACGTTGGTATTGACGTACAAGCTTCTTTTTATCTGATATTATTTCCTGAATTGTTCCTCCCCTTTTTTTATTAAGTATGAGAGTGCTCCTTCCTGATTTGTCTTTTTCTAAATAATAGGCGTTGTCAAAATCTTTTAAGGGAATTCTGCCCGATAACAAAGCAATAA
>CAZLBE010000387.1:0-3099 GCA_964557635.1 uncultured Desulfobacterales bacterium | reverse complement strand
GCCTTGTAAGGTGCTGTAACTGCTCGCTTGTATATCTTGATCACAGGCCGGATCAGATCAGCATGAATAAAATATATATGTCAGATCAATATTTTAACGGTATTGGCACTGCAGGGTATACTGATTATATCAAACAGAAGGCAAGTCTTGAAAAGACCTTTTCTCTTTTTCTTTCATCCCTTGCAAAACTTGGGACAGGGAACCGCTCAATTGTTGATATAGGGTGCGGTAACGGATATCTTCTTGACAAGGCATTGAATTTTTTTTCGTTCAGGGCAGGCACGGATATGAGTGAAACCGCTGTAAAAAAAGCATCTCTTGTGTGCGATAAAGCAGTATGCGGTGGTCCTGATGACCTGTTGGATAATGGCCTGAAAGAATTTGATTTACTAACTCTTATTTCCGTTTTAGAGCATATTTACAATCCCGTTGATTTTATGAACAGATGCAGGCTGCTTGTTAAAAAGGACGGGTATATTGCAGTTGCAGTTCCATGTTATGAAAGCTTCTGGAGAAAAATTATGGGACGTTACTGGACTTCCTTTAAACTTCCGGAACATATAGCATATTATGAAAAAAAAAGCTTAAGGATACTTGGAGAAATGGCAGGGCTGAGGTTTGTTAATTTTTTTCCTTATCATCATTTTTTCCCATTGTCCGTTGTACTTGATAAACTTGGTATTCACTGTGCAATGATTGATAAATCCGGTCTGGGAAATCTGAATATTCTTCTCCCTTCGGTCATGATTACCGCTGTCTTTAAAAATTGAGGTTTATACTGTTTTTTTTTATATGAAATAAAATGTAATTTTTATGAGGTGAACATTTGGCAAACGGAAAACAACAACAAACACCTTTGATATCTATTGTGATTCCTGCTTATAACGAGGCTGAAGGAATAATTGAAGTAATTGAAAGGGTAAACTTTATTCTGAAAAAAAAATTTGACACCTATGAGATAATAATTGTTGATGACGGCTCCTGTGACGGTACATCTGAAAAAGTTGAAGAAGCGATTAAAGCAGAGCCGGGAATAAAGCTTATCAGGCTGACAAGAAATTTCGGCAAAGAGGCTGCTTTAAATGCCGGGCTTTGTTATAGCACCGGGGATACTGTTGTTACTATGGATTCTGACCTTCAGCATCCTCCCGAATTGATTCCTAAAATGTATTATCTGTGGGAAAAAAAGGGAGTAAAGGTTGTAAATGCAGTTAAAAAAATCAGACAGCAGGAAAACTTTTTCAAAAGAATTGCAGTTAATTTTTTTTATTTTATGATGAAAATGCTAACGGAAACGGATTTAACCAATCAGACCGATTTTAAACTTCTCGACAGAGCTGTTGTGGAAAGATATATTGAACTTCCGGAAAACCAGAAGTTTTTCAGGGGGCTTATACCGTGGTTTGGGTTTCCGGCAGAAAATGTTTATTTCACCCCTGAGCAGAGGAGTTCAGGAAGTTCGGGATGGTCACTGATAAAACTTTCCAGAATGGGAATAATGGCCATATGTTCCTTTTCATCGGTCCCCATGCAGGCTGTCACACTGCTTGGTATGATAACCTTTGCTGCAAGCATTATCATGGGAGCCCAGGCTCTTTTTATGAAATTGACCGGCCATGCAGTGGAAGGCTTTACAACGGTAATCCTGCTTCTGCTTTTTGTGGGAAGTGTAATTATGATCAGCCTTGGTATTATAGGACAGTATATAGCAATGATTTACCATGAAACAAAGAAAAGACCGGGCTATATTGTTGATAAAAAATGACCGTTTCTCAAATGACCGTTTCTCACAAGCCAGCATCCAAACAATAGGCAAACTATCAGGGAGCAACAGGATATCCACACACCGTTTTTAAATGAATCGGGACAGAATACCAGCCTCACCTCTTTTTCTCCGGGAAAGACAACAATTCCCATAAATGTGGCATTAACCCTGAAAATTGTTCTTCTGTTTCCGTTTACATATGCCTTCCAGCCCGGGAACCATACCTGGCTTAAAACAAGTAACCCGGAACTGTTATTGATTCGTACCTTAATTTCATTCCCCTCTGTTTTTTCAATAACCACCGGCTTATTTTGATGTCCTGCAAGGAAAGCCGAACTTTTTTTCCGGGTTTCCAAAACAGTTGAGCGTAAAGGCGAAAAATTGTCACGTGATATTAAATTAAAGGCATCATCACGATCTGACACAGGGATGATTTTATCTGCCCAGAAAGCCATTGAAAACGACTTTTTATCCATGTACACACGCCCATCCTTTCCGTCATATACCAAATCAAATTCATCGGATGAAAAAAGATCATCTTTAAGGCCGGGAGGGGTTGCAATATACTTAACTCCCAGAAAATTTATCCATTCAGAATCCAGGGATTGAATTTCAGGGGTGAATATAGGGTTATAGGAACCGTTAATCAGTGTCAAAATTTTTTCATAGGCATAAATCTTCATGGGATCATATCCAATAATGCTATCATACCCATAAACAGTCTCAGTGCCTGCAAGCAGACACCCTTTCCATCCAATAACTCGAAAATGTCCCTTTTGTTTTGCAAGAAACCGGGTAAGCGGGGTCTGCGGAAAAATAGCCTTCTTTTCCATAAATGTGTTATAATTGATGCCGTGGTAACCCACATCACCTAATATGAGAAGCACAGTCAGAACAGGAAACCAGTAAATCATTTTTCGCGAATACCTCGTAGCCATGGACAGAGCCGTAATCCCGACAAGAAGCAGGTAAAAAATTACAAGTCGTTGAAGTCGATAATCCATCATAGCTGCCGCAGGAAGGGTAAAAAGATGTATCATCATGGCAGCTGTTCCCAGAAAAACCATTATACCCATGATACAGGACGGTTTGACGCCCTCGGCATAACGCAATTCATCCATGCCGAAACCAGCCAGAATCACCAGGGAAAAAATAACAACAAAAATCAATCGATAATTGGCAGCCATGGAAAAACCGGGTAAATGTTCGATAATTTCATGGATCAGGGGAACCTGCACTGCAATACAGAAAAAAAACAACGCAGAACCGATGAAAAAAAATTTTATCCTGCCTGACTTTTTTTAAAAGTTTCTCTCTTTGCTGCTGTTTTTTAA
>CAZLBE010000386.1:0-3119 GCA_964557635.1 uncultured Desulfobacterales bacterium | reverse complement strand
CGGCATCATGCCATTATCATTTTCATCATTTGTCAGAATCTTTGATTCTTAGAGGCGGCTGACCAATCTATATCCGCCTGATAAAGATATTCAGAACTTTCACGTTTTTAATATTAAGTCAATAAATAAATTATTTTTTTCAAATTTCTTTAACTCGATTACTCGATTATCAAATTTTTATCGGTAATTATTCAGCCGCAGATTTACACAGATAAACGCAGATATGTTTAAAAAACATCAGTGCCAATCTGTGGAAATCTGTGGCTGAAGAATAACATATTACATTTACATTATAAGTAGATTTTTTCTCTACGTTCTCTGCGGTGAAAATTTTTAAGTAAAAAACTTGACAATTGAGTATTACCAAACTCTTTAATTAAAAACCTGCAAACTCCTTCAATATACAGCGCCAAATGCAAATACCCACTGACAGAACAGAAAAATTATCATGCTCACTACAATGGTCAGCAGCAGATTTTTAAACAATCCGCCAATGGCACAGGCGGCAACGGCGCCAACAAGGTAAGGATTGGTCAGCTTCAGGTTAAGAGCATTTCCATTGGGCATGAGTACGGAAGGTACAATAATGGCTGTCAGCACCGCCGGAGGCACATATTTCAGACCTTGGTTAAACAGTTCCGGAAATTCAAACCGTCCGGAAATCGGAAACATTATATATCGGATACCAAAGGTCACCAGGGCCATTCCTGCAACCATATAAAATTCATTCATTGAAATTCCAATATCAAACATTTTTATATCAATTCCTTATTCTTTGCAAAATATTTTCTCACAGATAAGCCCCATAGTCACTCCTGCAACGGCTGCGACCATTAAACTCAATTTATGGGGAAGTCCTGCGGCCAGAATAGAGACAGCTCCGGATGTTACGACCGAAGCCCACATCGGTTTTGTGACAAGGTAGGGGATCACAATACCAATGAATGTTGCCGGCATGGCAAAATCAAGACCCCATTTGGAAATCCCGGGGAAAGCTTTTCCAGCGGTAAGTCCTATAAATGTACAAAGATTCCAGTTGGTGTACATAAACACCATCGACCCCAGATTATAGTAGCGCTTGCCCGTGGTTCCGTCCTTCCTGCTGTAGCGGTTCACAGATACTGCAAAGGTTTCATCGGTCAAGCCAAAGGCAAGGACAATTTTCCATAACCGGGGCAGATGCTTATAAAATGGCACCATGGTAGCACCATACAGCATGTGGCGCAGGTTAACCACAAAAGTGGTCAGTACAATCATTGGCCATGCAGTTCCTGCAAACACAAGACTCACTGCGACAAACTGTGATGACCCGGCAAAGACAAACATGGACATTCCCATGGTTGCCCCTGAAGAAAGTCCGGCCGTGGCCGCCAGGGTGCCAAAAATGATGCCAAAGGGAACAGCTCCCACAACCAATGGAAAAGTATCCTTTGCACCTTGAAAAAACTGGTACAAAAAAGAATGATTTTTAAAAGAAACGGTATTACTTATACTCATACTTATTCAAACTCTCTTTTTCCTGAATTGCTTTTTGTTATCTGATTTACCGATTGCTTTTAATAACCGCCATAAAGCCAATCTGAAGATTCTCTGCGGCTTCTCAACAGATATGGGGCACAAAAAAGCGCACAGCCAATTTATTTTACAATAATCCTTGCAGAAGCTTTTATATAACGGCCATGAGGCCGATCCGGATCATGAGGCGGAGCTGGATTCAGGTCCGGATTCGTCTCAAAGAATCAAAGATTCTGACAAAGTATGGGTCGAAGACGCGAAGCCAATAGGCGAAAAGATTTGCATTCCATTTCATATACAAAAATATAATTATCATATTTGCCTTCAAATTAATATATTTTTTATTGCAAAATATCATGGCAGATCCTCCTGTATTAACATTTGCGAGGCATATATTTATGTGATATATAACGACCATGAGGCCGTTATAAAAAAAGAGTTACAAATAAAGAGGGCATTGGCGCCTCTGCGGTGAATTAACAGGAGGTCTTTTTGGTTGCTGACATAAGAATGATAGAAGATATGGATGATATCCGGGATAAGGATCAAAGCCAAAAGAGAAAGACCGGTGAAATAGTTGACTGTCTTGTCAAACAGGGTGTTATAAGTGAAAAGCAGGTGCAGCATGCGTTAAGAATAGAATCAAAGCTTGCATCTGATATTACCCTGCTTGATATACTGGTGGACCTTGGATATCTATCGGAAAACCAGATTAAAGAGACCCTGCGCAAAGAAACCCTCTCCATAAGGGTGGGAGATCTGCTGCTCGAACTTGGATATATCACAAAAGAAAAACTCAACGCCGCTCTGGAGATTCAAAAAAAAGAAAAAAAGAAAAAAAAACTTGGAGAAATACTTATTGAATATAAATTTCTCAGTGAAAATTCTTTTCTTGAGCTTCTTTCCGTTCAGATGGGGTTTCCCCATATTGAACCTGATATTTTAGAAATTGACAGGAAGCTTGCCTCTCAAATTCCTGTGGAATGGTGCCGGACCAACCAGTTTATTCCAATAAAAGAGGAAAATGGTAAAACGTTAATTATTTTTAATGACCCACTTAATACGACAAATATTGAAGCAGCCAAAAAATATTTCGGGCCGGATATTACCATTGGCGTTGCATCCCACAGTTCCATTACCACTGCCCTTAACAAACTGGAAATCAGCCTGAAAAAGAAAAATAAAATTATTGATCAGGATTCAGCCCAGGGAATTGTTGATTCAATAATCGGTAAAGCACTTATGAGCGATGTAAGTGATATTCACATTGAACCTTTAAAAAACAAACTGCAGGTTCGTTTTCGTCGGGACGGAGTGCTCGTCCATTATAAAGACTTTCCTCCAAGCGTTATCCCCATGGTCACAAGCCGCCTGAAAATAATGAGCAATTTAAATATTACTGAAAAAAGACGTCATCAGGGTGGACGAATTGTCTTTGAGTATAACGGCAGTGAATTTGCCCTGCGCATCTCTTTTTACATTACTATCCATGGCGAAAAAATTGTCATGCGGGTATTGAACAGAACCAATCAGGTCTTTAATATAGATCGCATTGGCATGCAGCCGAGGATTTTAAAAAAATTTTTAAGGGACGCCGTCAATGT
>CAZLBE010000385.1:0-3119 GCA_964557635.1 uncultured Desulfobacterales bacterium | reverse complement strand
GCAACCCATGTGCCTGACTCAATTTCTTGTTTTTTATTACAGAAATTCAGGGGTAGGGCACTAAAGCAGAAACAATTAAAAATTTGAACGGGTAACCTAAACAACTCAGGAGAAAAAACAATGTCAACGGAATCAAAAAACGATATAGCCCTGTTTAACGAGAAATTAAATCAGATAAAGGAGTATCTTTGACCTTCCTGCTAAGAAGAACAGGTTAAGAGAACTTGAATCCATGATGGGAAAAGAAGATTTCTGGAATGACCCGGATTCAGCAAAAAAACTGCTGCAGGAAAGAACCGGGATATCAGATCTGCTTAATGCTTGGGATGTGATTCACAGCAAAATAGAGGAAGCTGAAATTTTACTTGAGCTTGCAATTGAAGAATCAGACAAAGATGCTGAAAAAGAGGTGGAATCCCAGCTTAAAGTAATTGAGAGAAACATCAAGAAATTTTCTTTAAAAATAATGTTAGACGATGATGATGACACAAAAAATGCCATAATTTCCATTAATGCAGGAGCAGGGGGCACGGACTCACAGGACTGGACAGAAATGCTCTTTAGAATGTATTCAAGATGGATTGATAAAAAGCGTTATAAATTCCAGGTGATTGATTTGCAGCCAGGGGATGAAGCTGGGGTTAAAAGTGTTACTTTCACAGCATCTGGTGAAAACTGCTACGGATTTATGAAAGTGGAATCAGGGGTTCACCGCCTTGTCAGGATATCCCCTTTTAACGCCAATGGTAAACGCCAGACATCCTTTGCCTCTGTTTTTGTTTATCCTGAACTCAACGATGAAATAAAAGTCAATATTGAGGAGTCTGATCTGAGAGTAGATGTTTTCAGGGCAAGCGGGTCAGGTGGACAGCATGTAAACAAAACAAGCAGCGCTGTTCGCATTACCCATCTGCCATCGGGTGTTGTTGTCCAGTGCCAGCAGGAATCTTCCCAGCACAGAAATAAAGAAATTGCCATGAAGGTTCTCAAGTCAAGGCTTTACCAGATTGAAAAGGACAAGCAGGATCAAAAAATGCAGGATATACATGACAGCAAGGATGACATCGCATGGGGCAGTCAGATTAGATCATATGTACTTCATCCATACAGAATGGTAAAGGACCACAGAACCGGCTTTGAAACAGGAGATGTGGATAAATTTTTAGACGGTGACCTTGATCCGTGCATTGAAGATGTCCTGCTATCCGGAAAAATTTAAAATGGATTTGCAATGATGGACCCTGAAAAAATAATCCATAAATTCTACAGGCCGGGTTCAAAAGCATACAAAATCATACTGAAGCACGGCAGGTGCGTGGCAGAAAAAAGTCTTGATATTGCAGAAAATCTCGGGCTTAAAACCTCATCAATAAAATTTATACATGAAGCTGCCATGCTCCATGACATAGGTGTCTTTTTAACCCACGCACCATCCATTGGCTGTTTTGGCGGCTCTCCATATATATGTCACGGTTTTCTTGGACGTAAACTGTTGGATGAACTTGGCTTTCCAAAACACGGTCTTGTTGCCGAGCGCCACACAGGATCAGGAATTACAGCAGACAACATACGCAAAAATTCACTGCCCCTGCCCTGCAGAGACATGGTCCCCTTAAGTATTGAAGAAAAAATAATATGTTTTGCAGATAAATTTTACTCAAAAAACCCTGAAAAAGAAGGAATTGAAAAAACCATCCCTGAGATTATACAAGAACTTGCAGCTATAGATGCAACCCAGGCAAAACGATTTGCTGACCTGAAGGAAGAGCTGCTGCCAGGCATGCAGGAAAACTATAAGCTATAAGCTATAATCTCCAGAAACGGATACCGGCCTTTTTTAAAGCGTCTCCATCAAGTACAGATTTAACATCTACTATGCATCCTTTTTGACAAAGCATCTTTACAAAATTTTCAGGTGTTATATTTTTATATTGTTTATGTGGAACGGCAAGAATAATGGCATCAAGGTTCTCAAACTTATCCCATTCACTAAGTTTTATTCCGTAATATCTGTTTGCTTCAACAGGATCAGCCATTGAATCATGAACAACAACCTTAACCCCATAGGACTGCAGTTCTTCAATAATATCAACAACTTTTGTATTCCTTAAATCAGGGCAGTTCTCCTTAAATGTTAAGCCTAAAACGCCTACTCTTGAACCTTTAATATTAAGGTCTGCATTAATCATCATCTTAAGCGTTTTTTCGACTACAAAATGCCCCATATTATCGTTAATCCGTCTGCCTGCAAGGATAATCTCAGGATGATAGCCTTCGCTCTGCGCCTTAAACGTCAAATAATAGGGATCAACCCCTATGCAGTGCCCCCCCACAAGACCCGGAGCAAATTTTAAAAAATTCCATTTGGAGCCTGCAGCATCTAACACATTTTTTGTATCAATACCAAGCCGGTCAAAAATAAGGGCAAGTTCATTCATTAAAGCTATATTCAAATCCCTCTGGGTATTTTCAATAACCTTGGCAGCTTCAGCCTCTTTAATGTTATCTGTTCTGTGAATACCTGCATCTATAATTGACGAATACAGGCCGGCCACCAGATCAAGAGTCTTTTTGTCATCTCCTGATACGACTTTGACAATCTTAGTCAGGGTGTGCTCTTTATCCCCCGGATTAATCCTTTCCGGAGAATAACCCACATGAAAATCTTTTTTCCATTCAAGGCCGGAATGTTTTTCTAAAATCGGAACACAGATATCCTCTGTCACTCCAGGATACACAGTAGACTCAAAAACCACAATTGCGCCCTTCTTCATAACTTTACCAACAGTTTCAGATGCACTTTCCACAGGGAACAGATCCGGCCGTTTTGCTTTATCAATTGGAGTTGGGACAGCCACAATTATAAAATCAGCTTCCGACATCAATAAAGGATCTGTTGTTGGAGTAAAGTGAACCGCCCTCTTGAAATCTTTCTCTGACACCTCACCTGTAGGATCTTTATGTGCAGCACAATTTTTAACTATGCTTTCCTTTAAATCAAACCCAATTGTTTCATATTTTTGTGCAAAGTGTACAGCAAGGGGCAAACCAACATACCCAAGTCCAACAACAGCAATTTTCCAATTATTAATTGTGTCCACTCTAATTTCCCTTTTTTT
>CAZLBE010000384.1:0-3128 GCA_964557635.1 uncultured Desulfobacterales bacterium | reverse complement strand
TTGATTCTTTGAGGCAATCTGGGCCAAATCCAGATCCGCCTCATGGCGGTTATATCGTAGATAGTGAGTCAATAAAACCTTTTTGGTTCTGGCTTGTCCAGGTTAGGAATAACAGTTCAATAGATATTTTTTTTGCTCATGGAACAGTTCTTGCTGAAGAAATTAAATAAACTAAATAAATCAAAATTCAATAAAACAATATCCGGGTTTTCAAAAAAAAATGAACAATATATGACTCTGTGATTGGCGATGATAAAGAGGCTTTGCAGAATTTAATCAGATGCAGACTTAAAAGTAACAACATTTTTAGTTCTAACCAGTATAAAGGAGCTTGCAGAAATGAATATTAAAAATATTTTCAATTTAAATCCTTTAAAAACTGACTATGCTTCCATTGAAACTTCCGATGTTCATTATAAAAAAATGAAAAAAAGCATCGCTTTTATAATGCTTTTAATAACTATCCTGCCTATGCTTATATTGGCCGGAACAAATTACAAACAGTACAAATATTATATAAAAACGGAAAACCTTAATCAGTTTGAAGCGTTACTTAATAAAACAAAGTACTCTTTTGATCTTTTCCTCCAGGAAAGAGTAAGTGCTGTCAAATACCTTGCCCATACCTATCCTCCGGATCAGTTGACAAATCAGTTAATTTTAAAAAAAGTTTTCTATACCCTTCAGAATGATTTTACAGGATTTGTGGATCTCGGCCTGGTAAATGCTCAAGGCGTCCAGATATCCTATGTCGGACCCTATTCACTTAAAGGAAAAGATTATGCCAAGACCAGGTCATTTAATGAAGGCCGGATAAGAGGAGTTTATATAAGTAATGTTTTCATGGGATATAGGCATTTTCCACATATTGTTATTGTAGTTGCAAACAAAGATGCTGAAAAAGGAGACTGGCTCATAAGGACATCAATTGATCTTGATAATTTTAATGCCATTATAGCATCAATGAATTTAGACCCTGACAGCGATGCTTTTTTGATAAACCGTAACGGAATAATACAAACACCATCAAAATTTTTTGGAGATGTCCTGGAAAAATTTCCTGTTAAATTAGGCAGATCCTTTCAACCTGTTGTAATAGAATACAAACAGAAATCAAAGAAAAATATGTTTATCGGTTATGTTTTTTTTCCTAAAATAAATTATATACTGGTTGTTACAAAACCTGAATCAGTACTTTTAAAATCATTATATGGCTTTGAGAGCAGCCTGCTTCTCGCCCTTGTTATTGGAATCATAATTATTTCCATCATCATTATTAAAATAAGCAATACAATTGTAATAAGGATTAAAGAAGCTGATAGAAAAAGAGAAGCGGCATTCCGTGAACTGGAGCATGCAAATAAATTAACTTCCATAGGAAGAATGGCAGCAGGGGTTGCCCATGAGGTTAACAACCCCATGGCCATAATAAATGAGGAAGCAGGCTTATTACAGGATATTATTCTATCCATGGATAATTTTCCTAAAAAAGAAAAGTTTTTAAATATCGCTGAAACTATATTACAAACTGTTGAAAGGGCCAAAGGAATAACTTACAGACTGCTTGGGTTTGCAAAAAGGCTGGAGGTTAAATTTGAAATATTGAATATTAATGAAATTTTAAAAGAAGTGCTTGGCTTTTTAGAAAAAGATGCAATGAACCGGAATATATCAATTCATTTTAAACTTGATGATAACCTTCCCATGATATCATCTGATCAGGGACAGCTTGAGCAGGTTTTTTTAAACTTAATGACAAATGCAATGGCTGCAATGGATGATGGCGGTAATATGGAGATTGCATCCTGGCAGGAAGATGAGAATACCATCGGAACATATATTAAGGATGATGGCTGTGGAATGTCTGAAGAAATCCAGGAAAACATATTTGAACCTTTTTTCACAACTAAAAAAGAGCATGGTACAGGTCTTGGTCTTTCAATCACCTATGGAATTATTCAGAAACTCGAGGGAAATATCAAAGTTGAAAGCCAGGTGAATGTCGGCACGAAATTCATTGTTTTATTGCCGGTTAAAATGAGCAGCATAAAATAAAAATACAAATCAGGAGGAATAGAATGAATAAGATAAAACTTTTACTCATCGATGATGAAAAACAATTTGTATCAACTCTTTCTGAAAGACTTGATTTAAGGGGTTTTGAAGTCAAGGCCGTGAATGATGGTGAAGAAGGTTTGAAAATAGTTGAAGCAAATTTTCCTGATCTCGTGATTCTGGATCTTAAAATGCCCGGCTTGAGTGGGATCGAAGTCTTAACAAGAATCAAATCATCCCATCCTGATATGCCTGTAATAATTCTGACAGGATATGGTTCAACAGAAGAAGGACTGAAAGGGAAAAAGGCAGGAGCTTTGGATTATATGATGAAACCGTTAAACATCAATGAACTTATAGCAAAAATCAATGAGGCTTTTAATGGAAATAACAAATAAAGATAATGAAATTCAATCTTCTGATTCTGCACTTGATTTAATAGGCTTTTCTGGAAAACTGACTGCAGGCTATACCCATGAAATAAACAATGTACTGGGGATTATAGAACAGTCTGCAGGGCTTATGGAAGATATCTATTCATTATTGGCAGGTCAGATATCGGATAAATATCTTGATAAATTTAAAGACACGGTTTCAACCATTGAAGAGCAGGTTCAAAGGGGAATACTATTGACCGGTGCTCTTAATAAATTCAGCCACAGTCCCGATGATATAAAAATTTTGGTGGACATGAACGAAACCCTTGATTTTATGACAAAACTCTGTGTCAGATTTGCAAATCTAAAACAAATTGTATTAAAATTTTTAAAACAGGACGGAGTTGATGAAATTTACACAAATCCTGTATTTTTAAATTATGTTGTATATAATGCTGTTTTCGCCTGTCTTGATGTAACTCCGGAAGGAAACGAAATAATAATAACAACAGCTAAAAATACCGACCATATCAGCCTGTCCTTTGCAATAAAGGAACAGGTGGGAATGGCAAAAGTTAATAATATCAAAAAAACAGAATATTGGAAAGTGCTTGAAAAATTTTCAGCACTTATTAACGCTGTACCCATAATCGATATACATATACCGGGTATTATTATAGATTTTCCTTTAAAGTT
>CAZLBE010000383.1:0-3131 GCA_964557635.1 uncultured Desulfobacterales bacterium | reverse complement strand
AAAATCTAAATTGTAAAAATATCGGAGAACTTACTTTGAAATTTCAAAAAATAAAAAATATCAAAAAAATTCTGTCCATATTGATCATGTTTTTCCTTGTTCCAGCCGGGATCATATCTGGAATGGCAAAAGCTGCAAGTGCAGAAATAAAAACCATTGTGATTCTCCCATTTGAAGTAAACTCACAAAAAGATCTTTCATTTATCAAATCGGGAATTATCCAGATGCTGAATTCAAGGCTTTCATGGAAAGACCATGTATCTGTTGTTGATGGAAGAGACATTGCCGATAAAAAATCGGATTCCCAGCACCTGTTAAAAAATATATTAAATAAAAATCATGATTTACCCGGATTATTAGATAAAAATTATAACTATGTTCTTATTGGCAGTATCACGGAATTTGCCGGGGCATTCAGTCTTGACGTAAAAGTGATTAATACAGGAGATAAAACATCTAAAAGTTTTTTCAATCAGGCCTCCAGCATGGAAAAAATTATCCCGGGAATTGATATACTTGCCGCAGAAATAAACAAGACAATATTCAACCGCACAACAGCAGCCCTTAGAACAAGGGCAGGCCATGGAAAAAAATATGAAAGCAAAAAGGAAAAAATTACAAGACAAAATCCTGAAAAACTATTAGAAGAGCAATTCGGGAGAGAAGAACCAAAAAAACGTCCTTTCTGGAAATTCTGGGGCAGCAACGATAATCCGGTTATAAATAATCAGGTAACAAATGATGAACATCAGATCACAAAAGACCGTCCCTTCTGGAAATTCTGGGGTAAAGACAGCAATCAGGATAATACAGATGAAAATGATACCGGTAAAAAGGAGCAAAAACCTGAAAAAAAGCATAAGCCCTTCTGGAAAATATGGTAATATATACGTATATTATTTTCTTTTGGTTCCCTTAAAGGGCTTCGTCAATTTCTTCTGCTATTGCATCTGCAGCTGCTCCAGGATCAACTGCAGTTTTTATGGGACGGCCTACAACGATAAAATCCGCTCCTGCCATGACTGCCTCGGCAGGAGTTGTAATTCTCTTCTGGTCATCATTCTTTATTGCCATAAAAGCAGGTCTTATTCCAGGAGTAACAATTAGAAATTGCTTCCCAAACCGGCTTTTTATCATACCAGCTTCCCTGCCTGAACATACAATGCCTCTGCACCCTGCATGAAAAGCCATTTCCGCTCTTTTTAAAACGAGGAGACCGGGATCGGAAGAATATTTTTCCTTAAATCCTGCATTTCTAACCACAGAACCGTCATTGTCAGTGAGCAGAGTGATCCCAAGCACACCAGTTTTACCCTGTCCACCCTCAACGGCCATTTCAAGCATCTTTGCTGAAGACGAGCAGTGCACGCTTACAAAATCAGCACCCGTTGCAGCGGCCCTTTCCATTGCTCTTTTCACGGTAATTGAAATATCATGAAGCTTTAAATCAAGAAAAATTTCAGCCCCGCTCAAATCCCGGATCATCTTTACAACAGCAGGTCCCTTGTGTATAAAAAGCTCAAGTCCTATCTTGAACATGCCTACTTTTGTTGAAAGAATTTTTACATATTGTTCAGCTTCTGCAGCTGTTGCAAAATCAAGTGGGAAAATTATATAGTCTTTTCCTTTTTTCATATACCATTCCTTTAATTTTTTGTAAGCATTCGCATATTGACTGTAAACGGTTACAATTTTTTTTGTATTAAGTCAAATTCAGGCACTGGGTCAACCCTGCTTGTTTATTAAAATATTTTGAAAAAAAATACAAATTCAAGTTGAAAAAATAAAACAATAATTAATCATAATTCAACTTCACAAAAGATTTTAGTTGAAACAGCACTTATAACAATGATATTAAGCAAGGGTGACAAGAAACAAAAAACAAGAGACAAAAAAGTGATGTATCTTGATACTAATTTCTTCTGACTGTTTGATTCTTTGAGGCAAATATAGGCCAATCCAGATCGGCCTCATGGCCGTTATATGAAAATGCAGCTCAAAGTGTCTGCGGCATAGCCCCCTTTGGGTGATAGATCCAGCCAATCAGGACACAAAGGCGATCAGGAATTTTGCCTTGCCGGGCGTTAAGAAGCGCAGGCTGTTTGAGGACATACTTGACCGCAGTTCCTGCGCTTTAGACCGGCAAGGCAAAATTCCCGCCGACTGTCCTTAGGCTGGTTCTATCACACAAAGGGGGCGGCATCATGCCATTATCATTTTCATAATTTGTCAGAATCTTTGATTCTTAGAGGCCGTCTTGGGATCACCGGATCCGCCTCATGGCGGTTATAAAAAAAAATTTGAGACCATAGATGAATAGTTTGCAAAAAAAGCATGTTCCTTCAGGAAGTTTCAGAGCAGGAAAAAAAGCACCGCTTATTTTACAGGCACTCCTTGGCACATGTGTAGGTGTTGCGCTGTACGATGAAACAAGCGGAACAGGTGGGATAATACATATTCTTCTGCCGGAACCTCCTTCTGCAATGGCCCAGGAATCACCTGAAAAATATGCGTCTAAAGGACTTCCAATGTTCCTTGATGAACTCAAACAAATGGGGGTTGATTTTCAAAATCTCAGTGCAACCATTGCAGGCGGAGCCCTTGTGGGCCCTGTGTCTGCTCTGGATATCAATCTTGACATTGGAGGAAGATCTGCGGAAATTGCGCTTTCCATCCTTGAAAAAGAAAAAATTAAAATCTTAAAGGCTGAAACTGGTGGATTTTTCACATGCACCCTTGAATTAAACATGCTTACAGGTGAAACCACAATAAAACCTGCAGAACTGGAATATAAAAAAACAAATTTTTATTATTCAATTCCTTCAAAAAATGATATTGCAGAAACAATTGAAACTCTCCAGCCAATTCCCCAGGCGTTTTCAATCTTGCCGTCGAAGAGATCTAAATTGACTTTATCTAAGTGGCAATGCGAATCGGTTAGCATGTCTATCCTTGATGATGATCATCGTGAAATTTAATAAAACTAAATCTAATAAAACTATAGCTGAAATTTCCGCAAAGAAACGCGATTGTTCCGGTTTCTAAGGGACGAGTAAAGAATAAATTCAACAACGTTAACGCAGGAGCAAAAAAACAAGTTAGCGTGTTCAAGTTATATTTTAATCGTCCCT
>CAZLBE010000382.1:0-3134 GCA_964557635.1 uncultured Desulfobacterales bacterium | reverse complement strand
CTTTTGAATCCATGCTGATTTTTATCTTCCTTTCAATCAGAGGGGCCAAAAACTTGGAAAAAATTTTATATGTTTGCTTGAAACATAACATATAATAGCTGAAATGTTGGATTGAAAGCAATTATGCGCTTTTAAATCACGGCAGCGGTGGACAAAATCATTTTTAAAGCAAAAAAGCTTTCAACGAAAAACGCTGAAAGCCTTGATTTTAGTGGTACGCCCGGCAGGATTCGAACCTGCGACCCCCTGATTCGTAGTCAGGTACTCTATCCAGCTGAGCCACGGGCGCTCGTTTTGAACATTTTGTAAAAAATGTTTCTATTAGTGTCAAACTTGGTTTAAATACATGATTATCACCTGTTCTGTCAATTAAAAATTAAATTTAATTGACCTTGGATTAAAACACAGCTATAGAGAGGATCATGGATGACAGGTTTTACATGGCTCTTGCCCTGGAACAGGCAAAAAAAGCTGAAAAAATGGATGAAGTGCCCATTGGCGCTGTGGTTGTAGACAGTTCAGGGATAATTTTAGGCCATGGATATAACCAGACTGTTTCCCTGTCTGATCCCACTTGCCATGCAGAAATACTGGCGCTGCGCATGGGATCTGCAGCAACAGGCAACTACAGGATTCCGGGAGCCACCATTTATGCAACCATTGAACCCTGTATCATGTGCATGGGCGCGATCATTCATGCAAGAATTGCAAGACTTGTTTATGGAGCCTGTGACCCCAAATGGGGGGCAGCAGGTTCTTTATATAATTTTGCTTCTGATAAAAGATTAAATCATAACCTTGAAGTTGTTGCCGGAGTGTGTTGTAATGAAGCAAGGGAAATCATCAGAAGTTTTTTTAGAAATAAAAGGAGTGGTAAATAATGTCAAATATAGTAATTGTCGGTACCCAGTGGGGTGATGAAGGCAAAGGTAAAATGGTGGATCTGCTCAGTGAGCACGCTGATTATGTTGTCAGGTTTCAGGGCGGTAATAATGCAGGCCATACCATGGTGGTTAAAGGTAAAAAAATAATCAGTCATCTTGTTCCATCGGGCATTCTCCAGAAGAAAAAATGTTTTATCGGTAACGGTGTTGTGGTTGATCCGGTTGTTCTCCTTGATGAGATTGATTATCTGACGGAAAACAAAATAGATGCTTCTCCTGCAATGCTTAAAATAAGCAACAGGGCTCATATAATCATGCCCTATCACAAACATGTTGAGGAAGCGAGGGAATTAAAGAAAGGTGATAAGAAAATCGGTACAACGGGACGCGGGATAGGGCCCTGTTATGAAGATAAAGCCACAAGAACGGGTATCAGATTTGCTGATTTCCTTGAGCCTGATCTTTTTAAGGAAAAGGTTAGAACGATACTTGAAGAAAAAAATTTCTATTTTAAAAATTATTTTAACACCACAACAATTGACCCTGAAGAGGTTATTGATCTTTACCTTAAACTCGGTGATCGCCTTATTCCATATATTGATGATGTCTCCCTTGCTCTGGCAGCCGGAATGAATGACGGGAAGAAAATTCTTTTTGAAGGAGCCCAGGGAAGCCACCTTGATATTGATCACGGAACCTATCCATTTGTTACATCATCCAATACCGTAGCTGGAAATGCAGCCTGCGGTGCAGGTGTGGGACCCGGAAGTCTTAACGAGATATTCGGTATTGTAAAAGCATATACAACAAGGGTTGGCGGCGGTCCGTTTCCAACGGAATTACTTGATGAAACAGGCGACAGACTTCAGGAGAAAGGTGCAGAATTCGGTGCGACAACCGGTAGAAGAAGAAGATGCGGTTGGCTTGATTCAATTCTTTTAAAAAGCGCTGCACGCCTTAACGGACTTACCGGCCTGATAATTACAAAACTTGATGTGCTTGATGGACTGGATGAGCTTAAAATATGCATTGGTTATGAATATCAGGGAAAGGTTATCACAGATTTTCCTCCTTCCATAAAAATTCTCGAAGAGTGCACTCCTGTTTATGAAACTCATCCGGGGTGGAGTGAGAATATTTCAGGAATAAGAAATTATGATGATTTGCCTGAAAATGCAAAAAACTATCTGAAACGTCTTGAAGAAATTTCAGGGGTAGGTATTAAAATCGTATCTGTAGGGCCTGAAAGAGAGGCAACAATTATAAGAGAAGGTGTTTTTAATTGACAATTATCTGAAAAAGCATTATTAAGCACATACTTTTTCAGATGTCGGGATGTGGCTCAGTCTGGTAGAGCACAGCGTTCGGGACGCTGGGGTCGGAGGTTCAAATCCTCTCATCCCGACCAGCTTTAAATATTGAAATTTATTCACGAATCCAGACCTGCCAATGTTGATTAATTTTTTTCCATGGTGTTGATTATCTTATCTGTTATCTGTTTAATTTCATTTAAACCAAACGGTTTGCATAGAAAGCCTGATGCGCCTGCAGTGAGAGCTTGATTGCGGATTTCATCTAAACCATGACCTGTCATTATAAATACAGGCAAACTGTGTGTCAGTTTTGTGTTTTTCAGGTTATGTAAAAAATAAATTCCATCCATGCCCGGCATTTTTATATCCACAAACGCCAGGTCATATTCAGATGTTTCAACAGCTTTCAGTCCGTCAAGTCCATTGTCAACACATGTTGCATGATGCCCGATGAAATCAATGAAATCATTTAAAATTTCACGGATGATTTCTTCATCGTCAACTATTAAAATGTTCAATACATTGTTTTTTTTCATTTTGATTAATTTTTCCTTTATTGCAAACTGGAAAATTTATTGTAAAGACGCTTTCTTCTCCCTTTTTTGAATTCAGCGTTATTGCTCCGTCAAATTCTTCTACAATGGCTTTTGTGATGGATAATCCCAGCCCTGTTCCCTTGTCAGGATCTTTGGTTGTAAAAAAAGGATCGAAAATTCTGTAACTTATATCTTGGGAGATCCCTATGCCATTATCTCTGATTTTTAGATACGCCATTTTTTTATCCGTAATATTATTGTTATGCCATGTCTTTATACTTATAACCGGGGTATAATTAATTTTCGTGCACATCTTTTGTTTTTCTTCCACTGCATCCCTTGCATTACCTAACCTGGACAAGCCAGAACCAAAAAGGTTTTATTGCCTCACAATCTAAGCT
>CAZLBE010000381.1:0-3140 GCA_964557635.1 uncultured Desulfobacterales bacterium | reverse complement strand
ATCTTTTGTTGTGAGGCAAATCTGGGCCAAACCAGATCCGCCTCATGGCGGTTATACGAAATAAAACGTAAATTATTACGTCTATTGGCTTCGCGCCTTCGGCCCATCTTTTGTCAGAATCTTTGATTCTTTGAGACAGGTCTGGGCAAGTCCGGATCGGCATCATCACAGTGAGTTTATATTTTTTACCACTTCTCTGAGAATCATTCCTACTTTGGGGCTTGTCTTTTCTGCAGTATGAATAATTTCCTCGATATCCGCTTTTTCAGGAGCATCGGGGTTATTTATATTGGTGATGGTTGACAGTCCTAAAATTTTCATTCCTGCGTGTATTCCTGCAATGGCCTCCATGATTGTTGAAAATCCAACGGCATCACCCCCTATAAATCTTAAAAATCTCGTTTCCGCAGGCGTTTCAAGGGATGGGCCTGAAAGCCCGGCATAAATTCCTTTGTTTACGGAAACACCTGCTTGTCGTGCAACTTTTTCTGCAAGCTTTGCAAGCCTTTTATCATACACCTCAGTCATATCGGGAAACCTCAGTCCCAGGGTCTCATCATTTGGACCGGTAAGGGGGTTGTTTCCTGTCAGGTTGATGTGATCTTTTATGATCATGATATCACCGGGAGAAAAGCTTGGATTAATGCCTCCTGAGGCGTTGCTTATTATAAGATACTTAACTCCTAACATCTGCATTACCCTTACCGGGAAACTTACTTCAAGGGGGGAATATCCCTCGTACAGATGAAATCTTCCCTGCATGGCAATAATACCTTTTGAGGCAAGTGTGCCGCATACAAGTTTTCCCATATGGCTCTCAACGGTGGAAACTGGAAAATTCGGAATATCAGAATAATTAATTTTTATTTCAACATCTATGGAATCTACGCTGCTTCCAAGCCCTGTTCCCGTGAGAAATCCCACTTCAGGAGAAACGGAAATTTTTTTTCTCAAAAAATTTGTGGTTTCAGCAATTTTTTTTCGGTACAGTTTTGTTGTTTGATTTTGCATTGTTTAAGATCTCATTTTTTATAACGGCCTCATGGCCGTTTATCAGAAATAAAATTTTTAAGTTTTTGTAGACCATCACATATATTATCAGGAATCAAGTATTTCCCGTAATTTTCTGGAAAGCCCGTTCACTGTAAAGGGCTTTTGAATAAAATTTACCCCCCTTTCCAGTTCACCGTTTTTTACTATGTGGTTGTCTGTATAGCCTGAAGTAAAGAGCACTTTTATTTCTGGAAATTTTGAATTGAGCTTTTCAGCAAGTTCTCTGCCGCCTAATTCAGGCATGACAATATCGGTTATTAAAAGATCGATTTTAATTTTATTTTTAATGATGACAAATTTAGTTAATTCCATGGCTTTTTTGCCATTGGATGCCTCATATACGGTATAACCCATTTCTTTTAAGGCTTCCTTTATAAAAATTCGTAAATCATCATTATCCTCTGCAAGTAAAATGGTTTCATTTCCCCTTGTAAAATTTTTTGTTTGATATGATTTTATTTCAGAGTTCTCCTTCTTTTCTCTGGAAAGAGGCCAGTATATTTTAAAAGTGGTCCCTTTTTCAGGTTCGGAATATACATAAACAGAACCCTTGTTCTGCTTGACAATCCCGTAAACAGTTGAAAGTCCAAGACCTGTACCTTTACCCTCGGGTTTTGTGGTAAAAAAAGGTGTGAAAATATTGTCACAGGTTTTTTTATCCATACCTGTACCGGTATCACTTACGGAGAAATAAACATGATCTCCTTTTTTTGCGCCCGGATGGTGGGCAATATATTCATCGTCCAAAACAGCTTGTCCTGTTTCAATGGTGATTTTCATTTCAGAGGCTGTACTTGTCTTTTCAATAATGGCATCTCTGGCATTAACAACAAGATTCATAAATATCTGCTCAATCTGTCCCGGGTCAGCTTTTATTGGTAAAGCTTTTTTATCAAAAAACAACTCCATCTCTATATTTTCACCAATTAAGCGGTGCAGCATTTTATCCAGGTTGGCAATAAGTTTATTAATATCAACAATTTCTGGCTGATAGATCTGCCTGCGGCTGAAGGCAAGCAACTGTCGGGTTAAATTTTCAGCGCGTTTGCCCGCTTTCTGGATTTCATTTATATGTTTAAACAAAGGTTCCGTGTCATCCATACCCATTAACAACATATCAGACCGGCCATTTATAATTGTTAGAAGATTATTGAAATCATGGGCAATACCCCCGGCAAGAATACCTATTGATTCCATTTTCTGTGCCTGGAGGACCTGTGCCTCCAACTCTTTTATTCTTGTTATATCCGTTAAAACAGTAAGGATCTGTTGTATATTGGAATCAGCATCTTTTATCATTGGAAATTTTTCAATATATGTATGATGAATTTTTCCTTCTGAATCCCTGTACCTTCCTTCATGTTCAATTCTGCCCTTTTTTCGGTTTAGAAGTTCCATATCTTCCTGATAAATTTTTCCGGCTATTTTTTGATTTGCCATAAATTCAAAAAATGTTTTATTCAATATCTCTTCTTCTGCCATGCCAAGGATATCTTTTGCCATTTTATTGACAAATATTGCCCTTGCCTTTTCATCCTTAACGCAGATAGAACAGGGCATGGCATCGATAATTGCTTTAAAAAACAGGTGCTGTTCTTCCATTTCCTTTTTTGCAAGTTTCTGTTCTGTAACATCTTCGCCAATGAGAATGCCGCCTTTGAACTGTTTCTTACTATAAACCGGAACAGCTTTTATGTTGAGATAACCGCCATAATCTCCGGAGAAAACAGGAACAAAAACATCTTCAAGTATTATTGTTTCTCCATGGAAAAGTTTTTTTAGCTTAGGTTCCAGGCCTGCACTTACAATCCCGGGAAGTTCCATTATATTTTTCCCCACAAAAAAATTGCTGTCATACCTGTGTTTTGCAAAAATTTTAAGATGCCATTTATTAATAAAGGTCACGATTCCCTTATCATCAAACAGTATAATTGAAACAGGGCTTTCATCTAACAGGTTCCTGTATTCATCCCAGCTTTCCTTTATCTGCTGATTTTTTAGCTTTAATTCCTCAGTCTGTGTTCTTATAAATTTTTTTGCAATGACAAATGCAACAGCAAGGCAGATAACCAGAACGCCTGCCATGA
>CAZLBE010000380.1:0-3150 GCA_964557635.1 uncultured Desulfobacterales bacterium | reverse complement strand
CCTTAACTTTGAATAGGCTGCCACTCCGCTGTACCCTTTTTTTATTGTTGAATACGCCCAGAATGATTCATAGGATTTCATATGAATCATCTCATCTGTTCTCTGGTGTTCCTGAAGTTTTGTTTCCTGAAGAAGAAGAATGTCAGGATCAAAATTTTGAACACTTTCTGAAAAATCCTTTTTTATAACTGCCCTTAATCCATTTACATTCCATGAAACTATTTTTATTTTTCTTTTTTTGTTCATATTTCTGCTCCTGTATCAGGTGTAAAAGAGGAAACCAGCTGTTTTAAATCATGTAAATTATTCAGATCGGGATCATCCACAACTTTTTCAAAAACCTGCTGAAGGATCATTCCCACCATGGGTCCCGGAGGAATGCCTGTGATTTCCATAACATGTTTCCCGGTTATTTTAAGGTCCTTTATGCTGAAAGCAGCATTTTTGTCTCCATAAATTTCCCTTGTAAATTTTTCAACTCTTATCCGTATATCATGAAATGTATATGGCTTTTTTGCACGATTGCCCCGCCTATCTGCTATTCTCATTCTGAGGAAATCTTTATATGAAACACCTTTTTCCTCAAGCAGCGCCAGGATTTTACGGACAGCTTTAGGGGTTGTATCCTCTGCAAGGGGGCGCATGTGCACATAAATCATGGAATCGATATAATTGATTTCCCGTAAGCTGAATTTTAATTTTTTAAGATCTGAAATAACCATGCCGCTTTTCTTTTCATGTCCGGGAAATGTGAGACTGCCGTTCTTTATTTCTGCTGCATCGTATTTGCCTGCATCGTGGAGATATCCTGCAAGGCGTAAAAGAGGATTGTCTGCAGAAAGGGCATCGCCTGCAAGCATACAGTGCTCAAAAACCGTCTCTCCGTGGTGGGGGCCGCCATCTAAGTCATAACATCGGTCAAGGCAGGGAAAAACAGACTGCAACAGATCCGCCTCGTGCAGGGCGTAAAAGAAAAGAGATGGTTTTTCATATTCCATGGCTTTTAAAATCTCAAGGCGGATTCTTTCAGGAGCAATGTTTTTAATCAAAAATTTTCTGTGCTGTTTTATTGCATCAAGGGAAGAAAAATAAATGTCTCCTTTTATTTTTGCAGCAAACCTGCAGGCACGTATCATCCTTAAAGGATCTTCTGTTATCCTGTCATCAGGATTTCCCGTAAACCTTATAATTTTATTCTCAAGATCTTTTTTTCCTGAAAAGCGATCGATTATTTTCTTTGAAAAAATATCAAACGCCATGCTGTTAATTGTAAAATCCCGTTTTCCAAGATCATATTCGGGAAAATTATCAGAAGCACTATTTTCTTTAGTTCTGCAGGAAGATGTTTTACAAAAAGAGCTTCTGCACGAGGCGATCTCAATTTTATCAACCATACAGATGGTAAATGATCTGCCTACTTTTTTTACTTTATCATGATGAAAAATCTTTTGTATTTCATCTACACCTGCATCTGTTACAATATCAAAATCAGATGGGTTGTCACCTGCGATCATATCCCTGACAGCCCCTCCTGCAATATACGCCTTAAATCCTTTCCTGGTAAGGATTTCAATAATATGTTCTGCCTTTTTAAAGGGAAGTGATTTCATAAATTGCATCATTTGTCCATACTTTCCATTCCAGGTTCCGGGGTGTCCCACCTTGGAACAAGATCATGTTCAATATTAAGATGATCAAGAATCCTTGCAATGACCGTATCTGCAAGCTCATCAATGGAAGACGGCCTGGAATAAAAAGAAGGGCATGCAGGCATAATAACTGCCCCTGCCTCTGCAAGTCTTGTCATGTTCCGCAGATGAATTATGCCAAACGGTGTCTCCCTTAAAACAAGAATTAAAGGCCTTTTTTCTTTTAAACACACATCGGCAGACCTTGTAATGAGATTGTCGGCAAACCCCGATGCAATACCTGCAAGTGTTTTCATGGAACATGGAGCTATTGCCATGCCTGAATGGAAAAATGAGCCGCTTGCAGGGGCAGCTGAAAAGTCATTCTGGTGAAAAACCTCAAGGGATGCTTTTTTATGGAGATTTACCCCCTGATTCCTTAAATAACCTCTTAAAAAGAGAGCAAAATCGTTATTCTTTTTAAAGCCTGTTTCATACTCCATCACCCTGAATCCCCCGTCAGAAATGATGGCAATCACATGGCATTGCCTTTCAAGCAGAGCCTTTAAAAGCCTTATTCCATAGATGGAGCCTGAAGCTCCGCACAGGGCAATTATATATGTTGGCGTTTTAATTGAATTTGTTGAATTAATTGAATTAATTGAATTTGTTGAATTTATAGAATTTTCAGTTAAATTTTCAGCGATGGCTGCGGTCTTTTTGCCAATTTTGTCTCCGGTTGTTTTCTCTGTTGTTTTTCCGTTTGAATTTTCCATTTTCATTTATGCTGCCCTTTTTATCATAGTACAACGGCCTCGGTAAGAATACCGGCAAAAAGCAGGATTGAAATAATGCTGTTTATATTAAAAAAAGCCACATTAATGTGCTGAAGGTCATCGGGTTTTACAATTTTATGTTCAGCAATGAGAAGCAGGCCTATTAAAAGCAGAAAAATAAGGAAAACAGGGTGCATTTTAAATGACAGGTACATCATAAAAAGAAAAATAAAGGTAAAACAATGAAGAATTGCTGAAAATTTCATTGCTTTTTCAGGTCCTTTTACAGCGGGAAAGGAATAAAGATTTTCTTGTCTGTCAAAATCTATATCCTGACACGCGTAAAGTATGTCAAAGCCTGCAATATATGTCATTAAAGCAAGGGTTAAAAAAATCACACTTATTGAAACAGAACCTGTGACAGCGATCCAGGCCCCAAGCGGAGCAAGGGAAATGGCAAACCCAAGGTATAAGTGGCAGAACTTTGTAAATCTTTTTGTATAGGAATAAAAAAAGAGAAAGAAAAGCACGGGAAACGAAAGAATAAAACACAGTTTTCCAAGCATTGCAGCAGAAAAAATAAAAATCAATGACGATATTAAAACAAAAATTACCGCATCTTTTCTTTTAAGAACACCTGAGGGAATTTCCCTTGCAGCGGTTCTTGGATTTTTTGCATCCATTACAGTATCTGCAATGCGGTTAAATCCCATTGCAGCAGATCTTGCTCCAACCATTGCAATAAG
>CAZLBE010000379.1:0-3161 GCA_964557635.1 uncultured Desulfobacterales bacterium | reverse complement strand
TAATTTCTATATTGGTTTTTAAGTATCCCCCCAGAACAGTATTATTCCATAACGTATTTGCTTCAAGTATTTTTAATGCGGTTTTTTCAATTTTAATTTTTCCACCGAATTTTATTTGCGTAAATTGATTTATCAGATCTGTTTTCCGATTAAAAACCATTGCTTTATTTGGATTGAAAAATTTTAAGGTTTCTTTGACAATGGCATTTTGATTAAATTCCACCTCATAAAAGAACTTTATTTTGTTTTGCAGAAATTCAATGGAAAGTACTGAATTGTCATTGGGAGTAATTTCATCAAATAAGAAAGGCTGAAAAACCAACTTATCTGTTTTTTTCTCCATGGGCTCTAAAACCAGATCTCTCAAAAAATCAAGTGCTTTTAATATGGTTGTTTTGCCGGACGCATTTGCGCCGTAAATCAAAGCGATTTTGAGTAATCTGCGTTTTCCGATTTTCGCAATATAAAAATCTTCAAGGTGTCCTGTTTTTTCAGCTTCAAAAGAAAGTGTCTGCTGTTCTTTAATCGAACCAAAATTTTTAATATTAAATTTTATAATCATTTTGCCCTCATATTTGTAAACAAAATGCAAAAATAGAATAAAAATACCGTATTGTCAATTATCAAAAAATATTTCTATTCTTTTGGCTTAAGGGAACTTGAAGAAAATAATATGCGCATATCGTGCAGGACTTTTGTTCGTCATCACGGCGTGATGGCAGGTGCATAATAAAATATGTACCTGTTATCACAACAAAAGAAGACTGGCAAAAAGGCAAACAGGATGTGTAGATTATTTTTTTTCAGCGGGTTTTGAATCTTCTTCTTCAACAGGCTCTGAAAAAAGACAGTTTAAAATCAGCATGTCATCTTCATATTCCGTTCGCACTTTATAGGGAAGCTTGTTAAAAAGCTTTATCATCCCCTTGTTTTCAGGTGATGTGTATGCAATTAAGCCCTTTATTCCATTGGCCTTTGCAGCTTCTGCAAGTTTAAGTTCCAATAGCTTTGCTATTCCATAGCCCTGGTATTCCCTTGATACGGAAAATGCAATTTCAGCCATGTTCACAATGGGGTTTCTTAAGTATTCTCCAACGCCTATAACCTTGCCAAATCCCACTTCTCCCACAACGGCAATTAGAGTTAAATCATTGACATAATCTATTTCAAATGTGGAATCTATCTGGTCATGGACAAAACTTCTTTTTTCGTGGAAAAATCTGGATACAATATCCTCGCGCTGCATACTGTAGTAATGTTCCTGGATTCGTCTTTCATCAACGGGTTTGGAAGGTCTTAAGGTGATTGACTGGTCCTTTATTTTTACAATCTCTTCAAGGTGAAGCGGGTAAACCCCTTTGATAGATTCCTTGAATTTCCTGTCTATGTCTATAAAATCAAGTTCCTTTGCCTTTGCAAAAAGTTCATCCCTGAAATCCGGATGGGCAATGCTTATCATGGCCAGGGCTCTTTCCTGAATGCTTTTTCCAAAAAGATTCACCATACCGTATTCCGTGACCACATATTGCACGTCTCCCCTTGGAATAACAATGGCGGTATCTGTTAACATGGGAACAATTCTGCTTTTTTTACCCTGGTTGGCAGTGGAAGTCAGCATGAGAATGGATTTGCCGTTTTTTGCCATGGAAGCGCCCCTGATAAAATCCGCCATTCCACTGACCCCTGTGAGGTTGTTATAGGGCAGGGCATCTGCTGCAACCTGGCCTGTGAGATCCATTTCCATGGCCGTATTCATTGAGATCATGGAGTTGTGTTTTGCAATGATTCTGGGATCGTTTACATAGTCCGAAGGATGGAATTCGATGGCGGGATTGTCATCTAAAAAATCATAAAGCTCATGGGAGCCTACTGCACTGCTTGCGACAATTTTTCCATCATTGAATCCCTTGTATTTATTTGTAATTACCCCCATGGATACAAGACGCATGATGTCATTTGTCACGTACTGGGTGTGAACGCCTAAGTCATTTTTATCTTCAAGACATAAAAGCGTTGCCTGGGTTGTGGCTCCCAGACATGTCTGTATAGTTGAACCGTCGTCTATCAATCTTGATATAAGGCGCGCAATAGTGTTTGCCGTCTCAATTTCAGGCCAGTCCTTTGCCTGGATAATATCCTCTTCATGTTCAACAATATAGTCAACGTTGTTCACATGGATGAAACTTCGTCCAAGCACTCTCGGCATCTTAGGATTAACCTGTGCAATAACAAGATCTGCTGATTCAGCAGCAGCCTTTGTAATATCAACTGAAACACCAAGGCTCATCCACCCGAAATCATCAGGGGGAGCTACCTGGATCAATGCCGCATTAATCGGCATTCGTTTTGTTTTAAAAAGTTGTGGGACCTGGGAAAGGTTTATGGGCGTGATAAATCTTAAATTTTTCTTAATATTGGATGACCTGCCCGATCCAAGGTAAAATGATCTGACATTAAACTGCTGTGCATGGGTTCTGTTGGCGATAAGGGTGATTGGTTTGCATTCAAGGCTTAAAAGTCTTACAATCTCAAGATCGGTGAACCTTGAAGATAATTTTGACAATTCATTGACGAGATGCTGGGGCTCACCGCATGATGAACTTACAAAAACCCGCTGTCCCGGTTTAATTTTGCTTAAGGCATCTTTTGCAGTACATTTTTTTTCAATATAGTTGTCAGCCCAGTAATTTATTTTTGGCATGGCTTTTTTCCTTTTTTTCGGCTATTATACAACAAAAAAACAAATTCATAAAGGAGAGAATAATGTTGGATTTTAATTTTTCAGAATTTGAGGCTTCCGTTCGTGAGTATGTGAGATATGTTCTTGGAAAAAGTATGAAAAATGCCAGCAAAAGTGATCTGTTTAATGCAGTTTCTGCTGCTGTGCGCAAATTTTTGATAGATCTTCGCATTGAAACGGAAAAAAAATATGAAAGGCGCGATGTAAAGCGCATGCATTATATTTCAATAGAGTTTCTCCTTGGCAGGCTTTTATCAAGCAACCTCATTAATCTCGGTATATTTGACACATGCCGTGATGCTTTAAAAATAATGGGGATTGACCTTGATGAACTTGTTGAAATAGAACCTGATCCTGCCCTTGGAAATGGGGGCCTGGGACGTCTTGCAGCAGGTTTTTTAGATTCCATTGCAAGTCTTGA
>CAZLBE010000378.1:1866-3162 GCA_964557635.1 uncultured Desulfobacterales bacterium | reverse complement strand
CTGTGGATTAAAAATATTTTCAGCCCGCATGGAAGCGGAAAATTTCGGTATTGAAGAATTGTCTGCCTTAACAGAACTTGCCAAATCAAAGGGGATTAAAGTTTACATAGCTTTTAATTCCATCATTAAGCAGGGGGAAATTGATAAAGTTTTAAAAATCTTAAAAAAGATTACCGAATATGTACACCCCCATGCTTTAATTGTTCAGGATATGGGGATGATACCCCTTGCACATCAGGCCGGATTTAAAGGAGAACTCCACCTTTCAACACTTGGGAACTGCTGTTTTACAAAGGGACTTGATTCCGTCAAAAATGCCGGATTTTCAAGGGTTGTGATGCCAAGGGAATTAAATATTGATGAGATAAAAGCCATGGCTGAAAAAACGCCAGAGGGCCTTGAACTTGAAGTCTTTATCCATGGCGCACTGTGTTACGGAGTTTCAGGCAGGTGCTACTGGAGCAGCTGGTTCGGCGGCAAAAGCGGTCTTCGCGGAAGATGTGTACAGCCCTGCAGAAGAATATATACTCAAAATAGAAACAAACAGAGATTTTTTTCATGTTTTGATCTTTCCCTTGATGTTCTTGTTAAAGTTTTAAAAGATATACCCCAGGTTACATGCTGGAAAATTGAAGGGCGCAAAAAAAGTCCCCATTACGTTTTCTACACTGTAAAGGCATATAAGATGCTCAGGGATCACGGCCATGAGTCTGACAAAAAGAAAACAGCACTGGCATTTCTCAACTATGCACTTGGCAGGCCTGCCACCCATTACAATTTTCTTCCCCAGCGTCCCCAGAACCCCTTGAAAAAAGATGTTGAAACAGGTTCCGGTCTTTTTACCGGCAGGGTTAAAATCGACAAAAAACCCTATTTTATTACAAGGGAGGCGCTTTTAACAAATGATCTTTTAAGAATCGGGTATGAAGATGATAAGGGCCATGCCATCCAGAGGGTGACAAGGTCTGTTCCCAAAAAAGGAAAACTTGTTCTTAAACAGGGGAAAAAAGGAAGGCTGCAAAAGGGAATGCCGGTTTTTATAGTTGATAGAAAGGAAAACGATATTACTCTTTTAATTAATGAACTTGAAGCAGAGCTTGCAGAAATTCAACGCCCGCATGTAATGCCGTTGGACATTGAATCAAACGGTGAACCTAAATCAATACAGAAAAAAACAAAAGCAAACAATGTCATCAATTCCATTAAACCTTTGGATATTGTTTTAGAAAGAAATTCAATTGATATTAACCGGTCAGGCCAGAGCCGGCAGGACCGTTCCCGTCAGGCTTATTCCCG
>CAZLBE010000378.1:0-1766 GCA_964557635.1 uncultured Desulfobacterales bacterium | reverse complement strand
TTCCCGTCAGGCTTATTCCCGGAAAAAAACACAATTTCAAAGGGACAACAACGGAAAAAATAACGTAAGAAATAACGCCCTGTGGCTTACAAACGAAAATATTGAAAAAATCCCGAAAAAGGCAGTTAAAAATATCTGGTGGTGGCTGCCGCCTGTAATGTGGCCTGGAAAAAACGAGCAGAACTGTTTTAACCTTGTAAATAAAGTATTGGCAAAGCAGGGCCGTTTATTTGTCCTTAATATTCCATGGCAGATCTCCCTTTTTAACACCCATTTTAACACCCCTGACAAAGGCACAACCGAAAAATTCATAACTGATAAATGTCCAACTGATAAATTCACAACCGGTAAATATAGACCTGGGAAATATACAAATAATAAATACAAATACACACCTGATCAATCAATCAAAACAGGCAAAGTCAAAGGACTTTCTCTCTGGGCAGGCCCTTTCTGCAATATCACAAATTCTGCCTGCATTCATGCCTTAAAGAAAATGGGATTTTCAGGTGCCATTGTAAGTCCTGAACTTGATCAGGACACCTTTTCAGCCCTTCCAGAATTTTCGCCTCTGCCCCTTGGTGCCGTAATTAAAGGGAACTGGCCTCTTTCAATATCGCGTACCATTTCAGATGATATCAAGCTTGATCAACTTTTTTCAAGCCCCATGGGAGAAAACTGCTGGGTTTCTAAAAAAAATGGAAATTACTGGGTTTTTCCCGGATGGCAGCTTGATATCAGCACAAAAAAAGAGGAGATGATAAAGGCCGGTTATTCTGTTTTTATAAATATGAATGAAAATGTACCCAAAAAAATAATAATGAAAAAAAGACCGGGCCTGTGGAACTGGAAGCTTCGCCTTTTATGAAAGAGGTCAATAACAAATGGATTTTCTGAAAAATTTAGATGCAGATCTTCAAAAAGCCCTGATGGTTCAGCTTAGAAATCTTTGGACTCACACATCAACGGCAATTGAGGGTAACACCCTTACCCTCGGGGAAACCGCTTTTGTGCTAAAAGAGGGACTGACCATTTCCGGCAAGCCGTTGAAAGACCATGAAGAGGTGGTAGGACATGCCCGGGCCATTGACATGGTCTATGACTTGGTAAAAAACAGTGATATGTTCGGGGAAGAACAATTGTTTTCACTGCACAGGGCAGTGCAGGTTCAACAGGTGATTGACGTGTACAAGCCTGTGGGTGGATGGAAAAAGGAACCTAATTCCACAGTTGCGGTTGTAAACGGCAGACAGGTTATTTTTGAATACGCCAATCCCGTGCAGGTACCCAATCTTATGAAAAGATGGTTCGGCTTGTATGAAAAAATCATGGGGTCCTTGAAGCCTGGAAACAGCCGGCAGGCACTGGATGCCTATGTCAGCCTCCATGCTTCCTTTGTCCGCATCCATCCTTTTTTTGACGGAAATGGAAGACTGGCAAGGCTTGTTGCCAATATCCCTGTTCTCAAGGCGGGGTTTCCCCCTGTTGTGATCCCACAAGAAGAGCGGAAAAATTATATTGATGCCTTATCTGAATATCATTTTGCTGCAGGCCAGATAAAAAAGGACGGCGATCTCCTGCCTTGCCGTGCTTTTCTGGAATCTTTTACCTCCTTTTGTGAAAAGGCCTGGAAAACATCCTTATCCATAGTTGCAGAAATTAGAAGGATTCAGGAAAAGAGGAGACCTATTCTTTAGGCACAAATT
Organism: uncultured Desulfobacterales bacterium; assembly: GCA_964557635.1. Lineage (GTDB taxonomy): Bacteria > Desulfobacterota > Desulfobacteria > Desulfobacterales > Desulfobacteraceae > WGCX01. The sequence goes on along the minus strand of CAZLBE010000378.1, from coordinate 60 downwards.
ATGAAATAACGGCCATGAGGCCGATCTGGATTGGCCCAGATTTGCCTCACAACAAAAAAT
>CAZLBE010000377.1:0-3163 GCA_964557635.1 uncultured Desulfobacterales bacterium | reverse complement strand
AGCATGAAAAACCCGCTCAATTATTCGGAGTTTTTCATATAAAAATCATCAAACATTCTGACAACAATGGGTCGTAGACGTGAAACCAATAAATGTAATAAATTACATTCCATTTCATAAAAATAATGAAACGGCCATGAAGCCTATTGAGAATAAGAACGAGGACACAGCAATGGACACTGAAAATCTGATGACTGAAATTAAGCAGCTTGGGCCTTCAAATATTTTTTCTCCGCTGAATGGGAAAATAACCGGAGGATACACAAAAAGATTTATCGCAGATGACAGCAGGGTGATTATTAATGTTCAAAAACAGAAGGTAATGGAATATATAAGTAAAAACATAGACCTTCCAAGCTTTGAATTAGCAGGCCCAAGGGAAAAAATTTATTTTGATCCAAGTAAGCTGAAATGTGCAATTGCAACCTGTGGTGGACTTTGTCCGGGCCTTAATGATATCATAAGATCCATTGTCCTTGAACTCTATCACTGCTACGGCGTTAGAAATATTTATGGAATGAAATACGGCCTGCAGGGATTTATTCCGGATTACGGGCATAAAGTTATTGAACTTAAGCCTGAATCGGTATCAAATATACTCGATATGGGCGGCACCATTCTCGGTTCTTCACGGGGCACCCAGGATATAGGAGCAATTGTTGACTGCCTTGAAAGGATGAATATTGGAATACTTTTCATGGTGGGGGGTGATGGGACCCTTGTTGCTTCAAAAAAAATAGCCGATGAAATAACAGTCAGAAATCTAAAAATTGGCGTTATTCTGATTCCAAAAACCATTGATAATGATATTTACCTTGTTTCAAGATCCTTTGGATTTGACACTGCCGTTGATATTGCAACCAATGCAATAAAGGGTGCCCACAACGAGGCCGAAGGCTATCCAAATGGTATCGGATTGATAAAACTCATGGGAAGGCATTCGGGGTTTTTAGCAGCAACTGCTGCCCTTGCCCAGCAGGATGCCAATTTTGTTCTTATTCCTGAAATTGATTTTGACCTTTACGGTGAAGCGGGTTTGATGAACGCACTTGAAAAAAGGTTAATGGAAAGGAAACATGCAGTGATAATAGTTGCAGAGGGTGCGGGACAAAAATTTTTCAAGGATCAGAAAAAGGAGTACGATCCTTCAGGCAATGTAAAATTTCAGGACATTGGCATATTTTTAAAAGAGAAAATCGGCCAGTGGTTTAATAAAAAGAAAATTCCTTCAACCATTAAATATATCGATCCGAGTTATACCATAAGAAGTCTGCCTGCTAATGCCAATGACAGTGTTTTCTGCGGTTTTCTCGGACGGGATGCCGTGCATGCCGGAATGGCTGGTAAAACAAAACTGCTGATAAGCCACTGGAACAACCACTATGTACATATTCCCATGGAAGCATCGGCAGGAAAGCGGAAAAACGTCGATCCCCACGGAAAATTGTGGCACTCAGTGCTTGAAGCCACAGGACAGGGCTATCTTGTTAACGATTAATTTCAACAAATTTTCCTTTTTTAACCGTAAGGAAAAAAAGTTCTTTGCGTGCATTACCGTTTTCTCCGAAAATGGTTTTGCCTGTAACTCCGTCGAATATTCGCTGACCTGAAAGAGCATCTCTTAAGGCTTTTCTCGAATTAACAGCAGGATCCATTGCTGTTTTTATCAGAATTGAGGCTGTATCATAGGCAACAGCTTCAATAAATCCTGGTTTTTCATTATAAAGATTGTAAAATTTTTTAGCAAATTCACTTGATTTTATATTTGTACTGTCAGCGAAATACCCTTCGGTTATGATGGAATTGTGCGCATATTTTGCTGCATATTTAATCAGATAAGGATCATGCCATATATTTGTTCCAAGAATATAAATTCCCGTTACATCATTGTAGGCAAGTTGGGGAAGAATAAGACTGACCCTTGATGCCTTGTCCGGAATGAACAATGCTTTAAAATTAATAACCGGTTTATCCGATTTCGGTTCAACCTTATTTTTTGCGATATTATCTGATTGTTCATCATTGTATTTTTCTATATCGGACGATTTTGCAGAAGCCTCGTCAATTAATTTTTTAATAACAACTGAAAAATCGGTCTGTACCTCGGTATACGGCTCTGCATCAACTATTTCAGAATCTGTTTCATCCACTTTATCAAAAAAAAGATTCATATATGTTTTACCGTACCTGTCATCGGGGTACAAAATAGCAAATTTTTTAATGCCAAGCTGCCTTGCTGCAAATGAAACAAGGGCATTTACCTGGGTTTCAGGGGTAATAAAATTTGAAAATATATATTTTCCCTCCTTTGCTATCTGGATTTTCTGGGTCATGACAACTATTGGAACACCTAATTGATCAGCTTCTTTTCCGGCAAGCTCAGAAGTTATCATCGGGCCTGCAATGGCAGCTACTTTTTTTTCTGCAAGTTCTTTAACACACTGAACTGCACGGCTGTTATCTGATTTTGTATCTTTTATTATAATAACAATATTTTTACCATACTCTCCGGACAGATCATTCACAGCCATTTCAACACCCATTAACGCTCTTTGCCCAAAGACAGCGAACCTGCCAGAAAGTGGAAGCATGCAACCTATTGTATTTTTTTTAAATTCATTTTCTTTAAGCATCTGCAAAACGTCACGTGCATCCTCAGTACGTGTATAATCGGGAAATTTTTCTACAAGAGCGTTTAAAATTTCTTCAGCGCCAGGATAATCTCCTTTTAAAACCAGATTCAGGCAGATCAGCTGGACTATGTCGGTTTCTACGACAAGCCCTTTCTGAAATTCGAGAGAATCCTGGAGACCTATCTCTCCTTCGCTCCGGCAGGCTTCCGCTCCTTTCTCAAGGCCATGCCCCTCTGGATGAAGCAGAAGCTCCATCTCAGGAGGGAGATCCGCGCGGGCCTCTCGAAGGAATACCGACGTCGGATCGTCTTCTGCGAACACCATGAATCCCATGCCGCATCCGCCTTCTTCCCTTCCCCCTTCGAGGAGGCGGCCATCCTGACCCTCGACGGCGTCGGGGAATGGGCAAGCACAAGCTGGGGTGTGGGCCGCGGTCACCGGATCCGGCTGAGCCACGAGCTGAGATTCCCACACTCCATCGGCCTCCTCTACTCGGCCTTGACATACTTCTGCGGATTTCGGGTCAATTC
>CAZLBE010000376.1:0-3164 GCA_964557635.1 uncultured Desulfobacterales bacterium | reverse complement strand
GTTTACTGCAATAATATTATCATCCATATAAATAATTTTTTCTTTAAATGGAATTAATATTTCTTCATCAACTGTCCTGCGGTATAAAAGCATTGTCAATGGAACATATAAGCTTTTTGTTGTAATTTTTTCTCCGTTTTCAAAAAAAACCAGTCCCCCATTGATCCTGTCCACCCATTTCTGCCTCGATATCCTGGGAAACCGAGTCTTTAAAAAATCTACAATCAGAGGATATGGCTTTTCAATTGCAGGCAGAAAGCATTTTGACGGATATTTTGCAATAATCAATGAATCACCAATGATGTAATTTAAAAAAGGATAAAGTATGCGGTCTGTAATTTTTTTATTTTCTATCAAAAGAATTCAAGAAATAAGGCACAGATTTTCAAAACCATAAATCACGGGGTTTCAGACATATGCTTTACAAGATGGCCTAATTCAGGAAGTATCAGAGCATTGCAGGCAAGCTTGCAGGCTTTAAGGCTTCCGGGCATACAAAACACTATGACATGATTTACAACACCTGCAGTTGCCCTTGAAAGCATTGCAGCTGAATCAATTTCCTCATAGCTTAACTGGGCAAAAAGATGGCCGAATGCCGATAATTCTTTTTCAAAAAGCGGTTTAACTGCCTCAACTGTTACATCCCTCGGGCTTATGCCGGTACCGCCCGACATTAAAATGGCATTGGGTTGAATTTTCCATACAACATGCTCAACCATCTCTTTTATTGCTGTAATCTCATCTGTAACCACATGGTGAACAACAACCTCGTGACCTTCTTTTTTCACTTGTTTTTTCATCCACGCGCCGCTTTTGTCTTCAGAAAGGCTCCTTGTGGTGGAAACTGAAATAATTGCAACTCTTAAGTGCTTCGGAGCCTGTTTTTTATGTAAAAATGTACCCATGTTATTTTTTATTCCTCTTCATTTATTCCTCTTCATTATTACTCTTCAATAAAAACCTTGTCATCACCATCATGTTCCACAAGATGAACATTTACCATTTCACTGTAAATTGTATTTAAGCAGACCCCTTTGTAATCAGCCTGGAGGGGCAGTTCCCTGTGTCCCCTGTCCACAAGAACTGCAAGCTCGATGCGCGCAGGCCTTCCAAAGTCCATTAAAGCATCCATGGCGGCCCTGATGGTACGGCCGGTAAATAAAACATCATCCACAAGAATTATCTCTCTATCATCCACTGAAAAAGGAATTTTAGACGGACGGACTATGGGCTGAGAACTTATTTTTGTCCAGTCATCCCTGTATAGATTTATGTCCATGGCACCCACTGGAATGGAAACACCCTCTAACTTCTCAATCTGTTTCTGGAGCCTTTTTGCAAGGAAATCACCCCTTGTCATTATTCCGGTAAGTGCAAGATTCTGCACCCCCTTATGAGCCTCGATAATTTCACAGGATATTCTGATCAGGGCTCTTTCAATATCCTTTGCAGTTAATATGGTTTTTTGTTTTTTCATACACTTTTTTCTCCAAGGGCTTTACACCAGTTAATATCTTCATCTTAATATTTTACAGAGCCACAACATGTTTCCATAAAAGCAGCAGAGCAGAAGTATGATATCACGATTTCAGCCTCAATAAAAAAGACCAAAAAATAACACAATTTGTAAAACCGTTCCCAGTCAATTCGCTAACTGTAAGCGTTTACAGCAATTTTAACCTTATAAAATAACAAAATCAACTATTATACTATTCTTTTAATGAAAAATAGAACGTAAATTTACAGCTTTCTATTTAATAATTTATTTTGAGGCGGCTGGGTCAGTCCAGATCGGCTTCATGGCCGTTATTCAATTAAATTTTGCGGCCAGCCATTTGCATCGATATATTCATTAAGGTTTACAGGCCTGTATTTTGGATCATTTTCCCAGCGCAGCTTAACGGATTTATGTATCATTACTGGTCCCATGCCATGGTCAATCTTTCGATAATACGGTTTCTTGACCCTGTAAAAACTTCTTCTGGAATTATGAATTTTTGCCATGGGACTTTTGTCCACCATGGGTTTGAGATGTTCTTCAATTGTCAGACCTGAGTTACGGGCTTCTTTGATTATCCAGCCAAGGGCATTATCAGACAGTACGGCGCCATCTCTGTCAGGCTTGTAGCTGCCGCCAATGTCAGCATGCGCCCCTGCAAACCATACCTGCTTTAAATCCATATTCTGCCTGTGTTTCCATATGGTGGGTTCAAAATCGCTCCTGTGCTCATCAATTGCCATGGCATGCCTTGCAATCCTGATATTTTTCCCTATTTTTGTATCATAAAATTCATCTTTATCATCAAATAATCCAAGAAACGATATGGGTATGCCCATGGCGCCGACTGTATCCCATACACCGACAAATTTAACTTCTCTGGATTCATGGGAATATTGATTCCTGAATTTTATGGATTCTTCACCTTCAGGGGCATAGGCTTGTCCATTCCTCTTGTAATGGTTAAATGCTTTTTGAATTAATGATGCATCTTCTCTTTTAATAATGCCGCAATTATTAATCAAACCGCACAAACAGCGAATCGTATATGCTCCTCTACTGAAACCAAACAGGTAAAGTTCATCACCTGATGAAAAGTTCTGAACAATATACCGGTAATCGTCCATTATATTCTTATTTAACCCCCTGCCCGTTGCGCCGCCTATCACAGGATCATAGTAAGAGCCAACCCCCCAGTCATAAAACACCTGTTGGGGAATTTTATCCTTCCCAAAGGGTTTAATTGCCCTTGAAAGCTTCAGCACATTTGTAGGAAAATCTTTTTTCAGATCCTTTTCAGGCCTGTTCCATGTACCATCCGCACAAATGACAATTCTTTTCTGCATAATACACCTCCTTTCAGGCCAAGCTGGATTCAAGTTCCGGTTCTGCCTTGAAGAATCAAAAATTCTGACAAATTAAGGGTCGTAGATGCGAAGCCAATAACGTTTTGAGATTACGCTATTTCTTAAAAGAATAAAAGATAATATTAAAATCATATTTCCAATATCTTTCACATGCTGTCAACACCAGCTTTCCTTGGCACCTGTCTGAATGGGGATTTCGATCCACTGAGCATTGTTTTTTTGGAAAAATCCCATAAAATCATGTAAATATTCGGCCAGCACCTCATCTTCGCCCATTTTGGCCTGCTCACATAGCA
>CAZLBE010000375.1:0-3173 GCA_964557635.1 uncultured Desulfobacterales bacterium | reverse complement strand
TAACAAGGGTTTTAAACATCCTTTCAGCACCGATTTTTAATTTTTCAACGGCTTCTCTGCCGTATTGATCATTGGACTGTGTATGATCGTATTGATGCAGTCTGTAATATACAGCGGCTTTTTTGATAATTTTAACAGCAGGAGTCATCTCTGTCTTTTTTCATGGTTATGATTTTTTATGTTTTCTATAACCGCCATGAGGCGGATCCGGATTGGCCCGGATTTACTTCAAAGAATCAAAAATTCTGACAAAAAATAAGCCAAAGGCACAAATCCAATAGTCGTATTTGTTTAATACCCTTATGATGAATTGTCAACCTGCTGCTTAAAATATTAATGCCCTTAGCTTTTTTGCCTCTTTTCCATTTCATATGGGAAAGATTGCTAATGTGTAGAAAAAGTCATCGGTCGATTGTTCTTGAATTATTCCATCAACTGTCTTTTATTTACTAAGTCTTCCTTAAGTTAATGACATTGTATAATATCTGTATCCTATTGCATCTTTAATTCCCCCCTATCCAGTCCGTATATCCTTTTACAGAACACTTTGACCAGATCCAAGTCATGGCTGATAAACGCAAACAAGAGGTCATGCGTAACCGCAAGAATGGCTTTTTGGTCTAAATTTAAAAAAATTTTTAAAATATCGTTACATTTATTCCTGTCAAGCCCTTTTGTCGGTTCGTCGGCCAGCAGCAGGTCCGCCTGACCTGCCAGGGCCATTGCGATCAATGCCCGCTGCTTCATCCCGCCGCTGTAATTATGGGGATAATCAAATGCCCTTTTTTCGGCATTTTCAATCCCCATCTTATCCAAAAGATCAACAGCTTTTTTAATGGCAGCTTTTTTTTTAAGTCCAGAGCCGATCCTGAAAGGCTCAGCCACCTGAAATGCGATTTTTTGCACCGGATTTAAAGCATTTCCAGTACTCTGGGGAATATACGCTATTTTGCGTCCCCGGACTTTGCGCATTTTTTCATCTGAAAAATTAAAAATATTTTTATTCTTAAACATAATTTTGCCTGACACTTCGGCTCCGGAAGGCAGCAGCCTGAGCAGGGTTAGAAGCAAAATACTTTTCCCGCTTCCTGTCTCTCCTATTAAAGCGATTTTTTCATTTTTCTTTATACTAAAATTAATATTATCAAGCACTTGCAATGTTGCGCCATCAATGTTTTGAAATTTAACATTAAGCTCCTTTACAAAAACAAGATTATTTTTTTTCGAATCAATTTCGGGTTTTTTACTTTTACTGATAAATTTGTCCGGATAACCGGATAGGGGAAAATAATGTTCATCATCTTTATGCAAAACAAGATAACCTGAAAGCGTAAAGCCCAGAACCGAAAGGCAGATACAAAAAACCGGTGGAAGATACCACCAGAAACACCCGCCTACCACACCACCATTTGAAAAAGCATCATTTAACATCATTCCCCAGCTTTTATGAACAGGATCACCCAGCCCCAGAAAACTTATTCCGGCCTCGGTCAACATGGCGCCTGCAACAGCCAAGGAACCTTTGGCAAATAGAATTTCCAGTATGTTTGGAAGGATATGTTTAAACATTATGGAAAAATTTCCGGCGCCCAGACTTTTTGCGCTCATGACAAAGGCTGCTTCGCGTACCTGGAGTACGCGGGCCCTGACTACCCTGGCTGTACCGGGCCATGACAAAAGAGAAATGACAATAATAATTTTTCCAATTCCAGGTCCAATATAAGCGGACAGGATAATGATAAGGGGCAGACCCGGGATAAGAAGGAATATATCTGTAATACGCATAAGAATATCGTCGGTGATGTTCCGAAAAAATCCTGAAACCATACCGATAAAACCGCCAAGAAGCGTAGCGAGAATTGCCGCTGTTAGACCGATAAGCAGGGATACCCTTGCGCCGAATATCAGTTCGCTGAAAATATCCTGCCCAATATCATTTGTCCCTAAAAGATGAGTATTCCCCGGAGAAAAAACCGGAGAAAGAAAAGGAGCATTCAGGGTTTTTAAATCAAAAGGAGCAATCCAGGGCGCGAAAAGGGCCATTATAAAAAAAGAGACTAATATAAACGGACCGAGCCCCCTTTTTATATTTTCATGAAGTCGAATTTTATGTATTCCTATTTTATACATCATTGTTAAGCGCGCCATCCCTGATTCTTGGATCAACTACGGCATTAAAAAAATCGGCTGCAGCATTTGCCAGAATTACACAAAGAGTGAGGATAAGAAGGGAACCGGAAAGTAGCGGATAGTCGCGGGAAAGAAGGGCATCGTATATGAGTGTGCCCATCCCCTGCCATGAAAATAAAATCTCGACAAGAAGCGCGCCTCCTGCCATAAAACCGAAATTTAAAGCAATAACTGCTGCGTATGGCGGCAAAGCATTTTTTAAAATATGATAAAACAATATCTGTTTTTCTTTTAATCCCTTTGAAACTGCAGTCAATATATAATCTTCTGTTTTAACCTGAATCACGGCACTGCGCATTATCGGATAATTATAAGCAGTATTATGGCATACCAGAACCGCCAGGGGCAGGGTTAGATAACGCAGGGTATCTGCAAAATTATGCCCGGCCATCCCCCCCAAAGGGAAAAGACCGGCATAAAAACTGAATATAAGCAGAAATAACAGCCCAACCCCATAACTGGGCATTGCATAAATAACAAGAAAAAGCGGTGTTAATATGCGGTCTGTTTTTTGACCGGATCTCCAGCCGGACAGAGCGCCCAGCCATGCGCCGAGAAGAGTGGAAATAAAGATTGAAGGAATCAGCAAAATCAGTGTCCATTTCAGTCTAAAGATAATCACCTGAAATACCGGCCTGCTGTAATGGTATGACCAGCCTAAATCGGCTTGCAGGGTATTTACAAGAAAAGTTGTATATTGTTTAAATAAGGAATCTTCTAATCCGTATTTGGTTTTTAATTTTTCCATTTCCTGCTGGGTTTGATTATTGATACGCAGATAACCTTCTTCACCGAGAAGATAGACCAGGGGATCTCCGGGCATCAGGTGGATAAGGAAAAAATTCAAAGTTATGACGCAGATAAAGGTTAAAAAACATTGAAATAATTTGTATTTGTTGTTTATTGTAATTTTAGTGATCTTTTTTTTTCTTCTCCTTTTACTTTATCATTCCAATTAGCCTTTAGCATTTTGTCCAACTCAT
>CAZLBE010000374.1:0-3177 GCA_964557635.1 uncultured Desulfobacterales bacterium | reverse complement strand
GTTTCAAATTCCTGGTGAACAGCCTGGGAATCAGGTTTCATTGTTTAAGTCCTTGTCTTCTGTTTCTTGTTTACTCTATTTCCTTAATATCGCCTTTTGTTTCTATCCACCTGCGTCTGTCAGATGCTCTTTTTTTTGCAAGGAGCATATCCATGACGTTAAACACATTTTTTTCTGTTTCTTCATTTTCCTTATTGATCACAAGTTGCACCAGCCTGCGTGTATCAGGTGCTATTGTGGTTTCCCTTAACTGGGCAGGATTCATTTCTCCCAATCCTTTAAACCTTTGAACATTAATTTTAACGTTTTTTTTCCTGCGTTTTATTTTTTTTATAATGGTTTTACGTTCTGTCTCATCTAAGGCATAAAAAATTTCTTTGCCTGCATCAATTCTAAAAAGCGGTGGCATGGCTATAAAAATATGGCCGTTTTCCACAAGGCGCGGAAAATGTCTGTAAAACAGGGCGCATAAAAGTGTAGCAATGTGAAGCCCGTCTGAATCTGCATCGGCAAGCACGCAGATTTTATTATACCTCAGTCCTGCAAGATCATCCGAATCAGGCTCAATTCCTATGGCAAGGGAAATATTATGCACTTCCTTTGAGGAAAGAATCTCCGATGAATCCGTTTCCCATGTGTTGAGAATTTTTCCGCGCAAAGGCATAATTGCCTGGAATCTCCTGTCCCTTGCCTGTTTTGCAGAACCTCCTGCAGAATCACCCTCCACAAGGAAAATCTCATTCTGCCGATAATCACGGCTTGTGCAGTCGGACAATTTTCCAGGCAGGGCAGGGCCATTTGTCATCCGCTTTCTTGTTACCTGCCTGAATTTTTTGATTCTAACCTTTGCATTGTCAATGACAGAGCAGGCAAGTTTTTCACCTGCATCGGTATTTTTGTTAAGCCATAGGCTGAATGAATTTTTTACTGCAGCACTTACAATTGGCGTGCAGTGCCGTGACGAGAGCCTTTCCTTTGTCTGGCCAGAAAATTGTGCGTCATTTAATTTAACGGAAAGGATAAATCCGATATTTTCAAAGATATCGTCTCCTGTAAGATTTATTCCTTTTGGAAGAAGTTCTCTGAATTTGCAGAATTCCCTTATTGAATCAAGAAGCCCTGATCTGAACCCGTTTACATGGGTTCCGCCAAATGGTGTTGGTATGAGATTTACATAGCTTTCACAGATATTTTCATTTTTATCTTCGCTCCAGTTCACGGCCCATGCAACAGACGCTTCTTCCGTTTGAATTTCATCGGTAAACGGATGATCAAAAATTGTGTTTACATCTTTTAACGCATCAGAAAGATAGCCCATTAAACCGTATTCAAATTTCCACTTAAGCTTTTCACCTGATTCTTCATCGAAAAATGTTATTAAAAGATCCGGACAGAGCACAGCTTTAGCTTTTAAAGAGTGTTTAAGCGATTTTTTTGAAAATTTTCTGCGTTCAAAATAGGAGGGATCAGGATAGAATTTAACGGTGGTACCGGTATTTTTAACTCCTGTTTTTCCAATAATTTCAAGGTCTTTTTCTTTACAGCCATGCTTAAATGAAATGTGATAAACATTTCCGTTTCTGTTTATCGTTATTTCAACAAGACTTGACAGGGCATTGACAACGGAAACCCCGACCCCGTGAAGCCCTCCTGAAAAATTATAATCTTTGTTGGAAAATTTTGCTCCTGCATGGAGCTTTGTCATGATAAGTTCAACACCGGAAAGTCCTTCTTCAGGGTGCATATCAACGGGCATTCCACGGCCGTTGTCCTTAACTTCAAGGCTGTTGTCTTTATACAATACAACATCTATTCTGTCGGCAAAGCCTGCAATTGCTTCATCAACACTGTTGTCAATAACCTCGTGCGCAAGATGATCCGGACTTGAAGTATCCGTATACATACCGGGTCTTCGTTTTACAGGGTCAAGTCCCTTTAACACCTCAATGGATTCGGCATTATAATCAGAGTTATTATTTCTTAAGGATTTGGCAGCAGTATCGTCACTGACTTTTCTTTTTTCTTCAAAGTACTGGTCAAATAATTCCATTGTTTCTATTTATAATACCGATCCTTTTCACTGTAAATGCAGCCGCAGTACTGCTGACGGTACATTTTCAGGCGTTTTGATTCTTCTATTCCCTCTTTCCACCCTTTTCTGAAATCCCTGTATATAAATTTTAAGCCCTCTTTTTTTGCTATTGACTCTCCGGTTGCACGGATTAAATCATGTTTCTGGAATTTACTATATAAAAGAGTTGAAGTAAAACCGTCAAATTTTCCTTTTTTTGCAACTCTTGCAGCAGCGTAAAGCCTGTCATGGTAACAGAAACGGCACCTGTTAGATTCCCTGAACACAACGGACTGAATAAAACGTTCAAGTTCATAGTCCTTTTGATATATTACCCGCAGGGATATTTCATCGGCATAGCTTTTCAGAGCATTTTCCCTTTTTAAACATTCAGTATACGGATGAATATTATGGCGGTAAAAAAATCCCATTATATCCATACCTTCATCCCGTAAAATTCTCACAGGATAAATGGAACAGGGGGCACAGCATATATGTAAGAGTATTTTCATTTCATTTTTCTATTAAAAGATGTTTAAAACGATGATCAATTTTGTAAATATTCGGCTTAAAATGTAAATGTTTGGCCAGTGCATTATATTCGTCTATTTGGGACTGCAAAAGCATACTAATGCTATGTGAGCAGGCCAAAATGGGCGAAGATGGGGTACTGGCCGAATATTTACCCAATTTTGATTATAAATGTTGTTATTTAAATGGTCATGTAAAATTTTTTTTGTTTTTGTGTATTTTTAGATACATTCCATAACACTCAAACGAAACACAAAAGCAGGTTTAATGTGCATAGAGAAAATAACAGACGATTGGCCAAAAAGCAATTAAAAATTAAGCATCATTATTGTAAGACCGTGAGTAAGAAAGAACAAAGAAAACTGATTTAAAAATTATTCAGTAAACCACAGATAAAATCAACCCTGCCAATTGTTCCGGATAGAAATTTTGAAATTCATAAAATATTTTATATTTGACGTTATTGTTTTTATGAGTTATTAGTAAAAATTATTTTTTTATAAAAAATTTTAATTAAACTAAGGAGGAAGAATATGCGTAAATTGATTTTTGTCGTTGTTCTGTGTCTTTTATGG
>CAZLBE010000373.1:0-3198 GCA_964557635.1 uncultured Desulfobacterales bacterium | reverse complement strand
TAAAATAAATTTTAAGGTATCTAAATGAAATTTTTGACTGACAGAAAGACTCTTGCTGAAGTACTTTCACAGATACAAGGACTTACTGACAGAAAAACAGATTTTGCAATAACATCTGATGTCTTAATAAGCGCTTCAGGATCTGAAATCACAATTACAGCGAATAATCTTGAAACTGTTTTCCAGGGAAAATACCAGGCTGAAATTGAATCGGACGGTATTATATCTATCAATGCAAAAAAATTATATGAAATAGCAAAAGAATATCCTGATTCAAAAATTATTTTAAATGAAATTGAAAACAGATGGGTAGAAATTGGAGAAGGAAATGTTCAGTATCATATAGTTTCATCTGATTATAATAATTTTATTGAAACTCCTTTAATGGAAGATGTTTCATTTATTGATGTGCAAGCATCATTTTTTAAAAAAATGATAGGTATTTCATCCATTATAAATTTTTCACGCGATGAAAAAAGACCTTATGTTCTTGGAGTGCTTATTGAAAAAATAAGTATTGAAGATAAAAATTATTTAAGAATGGTATCAACTGATTCAAAAAGGATTACATGTATTGATGTTGAATATAAAGGTGAATTAAAAGCTGATGATCAAGATATAATAATACCAAAAAAATGTCTTTCGGAACTGAGTAATATTTTCAGAAAAGAAGGTGATATTAAAATAGGCGTAAAAAATGATCATTTAATTGTAAAAAGAGAAAATGAAACCATTATGGTTAAACTTCTTGCAGCAAAATATCCCGGATATCAATATATAGTTAATACAGAGGATAAAATACCAATTGAAATGGATAGGAATATGTTTCTTTCCATGATGAGAAGAATGTCTATTTTAACATCAGATGATTATAAAAGTGTTATATTTTCTTTTAAGGATAATAAACTCATTGTTACAATAACCAATCCGGAAATAGGTGAGTCAAAGGAAGAAATAGATATAAGTTATAAAGGAGATTTTGTTGAAACTGCTTTTAACCCATCTTATTTTATAGATGCTCTTAAGGTTATTGAAAGTGATACTATTGTTTTATATATAAAAGACAACAGAAATCCCTGTGTTATTAAAGGTATCTATGATGATAAACTTATCTGCGCTGTTATGCCTATGTTTATTTAGAGTTTGGTAAGCGTTCACAGGGCACTGCACCTGCTGCGTTGGCTGGCACTTGAAGTACTTTAGTACTTCTCGTCTGCCTGCCCGCCACCTTGCATCTGCAGCATTCTGTAAACGCTTACAGTTCGCTAATTGACTGTGAACAATTACAGAGTTTGAAATATCGGTCATGAGGTGGATTTAATTTTGCCCGGCAGCCACGCAACAAATTGAGGGCTGAAAGCTTAAAGCCAATAGGATGCTGTTAAGCATGCATTTTATTTCATATATAAAAAAAATGGAAATATAATGGAAAATAAAGAAGACAAAAAAAGATACGGAGCTGAAAATATAAAGGTTTTAGAAGGTCTTGAAGCAGTAAGAAAAAGACCTTCAATGTATATTGGCAATGTAGGAATAGAAGGACTTCATCACCTTGTTTATGAGGTTGTTGATAACAGTATTGATGAAGCAATGGCAGGGTATTGTACTGAAATAGAAGTTATTATTCATACAGATGGAAGTGTCAGTGTGGAGGATAACGGCAGAGGAATACCCGTTGGAATGCACAAAAAAGAGCATATTCCTGCAGCTGAAGTTGTAATGACAAAACTCCATGCCGGGGGTAAATTTGATAAGGATTCATACAAGGTATCAGGCGGACTTCACGGTGTAGGTATTTCCGTAGTGAATGCCCTTTCTGAAAATCTTGAAATGGAAATTTATAAAGATGGAAAAATTTATTATCAGAGATATTCAAAAGGTATAAAACAATGTGACCTTAAAATAACGGGAACAACTGATAAAAGGGGAACAAAAATAGTTTTTACACCTGATTTTGAAATTATGAATCAGGGTGATTTTAATTATGATAAATTATCCATTAGAATGCGGGAGCTTGCATTTTTAAATAAAGGAATAAGAATAATAATTGAAGATGAAAGATCCGCAGAAAAAGATGTTTTTTGTTATGAAGGAGGTCTTGTTTCCTTTGTGGAGTATTTAAACAGGCATTCTGTTCCTGTTCACGATCCCATTCATATTGAAGGTGAAAAAAATGATGTTCAGGTTGATGTGGCAATTCAGTATAATGATACATTCAAGGAAAAACTTTACTCATTTGCAAATAATATTAATACGATAGAAGGTGGTTTTCATCTTTCAGGATTTAAGACAGCTTTAACGCGTTCCCTGAATAATTATGCTGCAAGCGGAAATCTTCCAAAAAACAAGCAGAATGTCAAAATAAGTGGAGATGATGTCAGGGAAGGTCTTACAGCAATTGTAAGCGTTAAAATAATGGATCCCCAGTTTGAAGGCCAGACAAAAACAAAACTTGGAAACAGTGAAGTTAAAGGTATAGTGGATTCCCTTGTGAATGAAAAATTAAGCATGTTTCTTGAGGAAAATCCATCTGTTTCAAAAAAAATAATAATGAAGGCTGTTGATGCTGCAAGGGCAAGGGATGCTGCAAAAAGGGCAAGGGAACTTGCAAGAAAAAAAGGGACTCTTCTTGATTCAACCTTACCTGGCAAACTTGCCGAATGTCAATACGCAGATCCAAAGGAAAGGGAGCTTTTCCTTGTGGAGGGAGATTCTGCAGGCGGCAGTGCAAAGCAGGGAAGGGACAGGAGATTTCAGGCTATTTTACCTTTAAAGGGTAAAATTTTAAATGTTGAAAAGGCAAGATTCGATAAAATTCTTAGAAGTGAAGAAATAAAAAATGTTTTTACCGTACTTGGAACAGGAGCAGGAAAAGAAGAATATGATATAGAAAAAATAAGATATCATAAAATTGTAATAATGACCGATGCTGATGTTGACGGATCACATATAAGAACATTGCTTTTAACTTTTTTTTACAGGCAGATGCCGGATCTTATAAACAGGGGTTACCTGTATATTGCACAGCCTCCTCTTTTCAGGATAGGCAAGGGTAAAAAAGGAATTTATCTAAAGGATGAAACTGAATACAGGGATTATCTTGTTAAAAGAATTTGTGAACAGAAAAATGTTTTTATTAATAAAAATGAACAACCTCTGTCAAATGAAGAACTTTATATTTTTTTAAAGGACCTAACT
>CAZLBE010000372.1:0-3200 GCA_964557635.1 uncultured Desulfobacterales bacterium | reverse complement strand
GTAGTACTACACAAAATACGACCTCTACCATAGTCAGAATAGAAGTCATAAGCCCACTTGATTAATATTAGGACAGTTCAGGTAAAATTTATTACCTTAAAATTTATTACCTTAAAAATTTTTTGCATTAAACATATTCTTTAATTAAGATGTCAAGAATTAATAGAACCTGAATAAATTTTTATTTTAAATTGCTATTCAAGGTATGAATTTATCCGGATTCATGGCCGTTATACTGACTTAATGTTGTGAAATTCAATTTGACAGTTTTAGTTATTTTATAATAAGGTTTCAGCATGAGAAAACTATATGTTGATAAAAAAAATATTAATGGAAAAGAAGCTGTTATTACAGGTCAGGATGCAAAACACCTGGCAAATGTCATGCGCCTTACTCCTGGAGCAGAGCTTGAAATATGTGACGGTCAGGGAAGGGATTTTAAGGCGGAAATAAGAACAATTTCTTCAAGTGCTGTCATGCTTGAAATTGTTGGAGAATTATCAAACTCATCTGAATCTCCTGCCTATATTATTTTTGCCCAGGGAATGCTTAAAGATAAAAAAATGGATATGCTTGTCAGACATTTAACTGAACTTGGCATTTCAGAGTGGATTCCTTTTTTTGCAGAAAGATCTGTCCCAAAGCCAAACCCTGTAAAAATAAGGCAAAGGCATGGAAGATGGAAAAAAATTGCAAGGGAAGCCCTTAACCAGTGCGGCAGGAGTGTAGTTCCATATATAGGGATGCCGCTTAAGTTCAATGAATTAGTTCAGGCGCATGATACTTGCGCTCAAAAAATAATTTTCTGGGAAAAATCATTACGTCCACTTGATTTAATAAGGGATAAGGAAAAGAATTTAAAAGATAAAATAGAAAATAATCTCAGTTCAGAGCATAATAACCAGAATCATCGGAAAGAAATTATTATTTTGACGGGACCTGAAGGGGGGTTTACATATGATGAAATCGAATTTGGACGTCAGCATGGTTTTGAAACTTATTCTCTTGGGCCTCGTATTCTAAGGGCGGAAACAGCATCGATTGCGGCATGTGCCCTTGTTCAGAATATTTTTGGTGATTTTGGTAGAAAAAGTTCTTGACAATGGTCTTTATCTAACATATAAATGCTCACGTTTTTGGTTGCGCCCAGGTAGCTCAGTCGGTAGAGCAGGGGACTGAAAATCCCCGTGTCAGCAGTTCAATTCTGTTCCTGGGCACCATTAACAAAATTTGACAATTAAGAGGCTTTCAGCGATTTTCGTTGAAAGCTTTTTTTGTTTTGAAGGTGTAAAAATTGCAACTGATATTATATTATGTTGTGTTTAGGGCTATAGCTTTAGGAGTGCATTTGAAAGCATCTACATGCTCTTAATAAGAACAAAAAAGGAAAAGCATTCATCTGAAGAGAAAAAATGTGTTTTTATGACTAAGTGCTGCGAGCAGATCCGGTTTTGCTTTATTATTTGCCGGGTAAAAGATTTAATATGCGCATTAAATGCAGATAAGGACTGAAATATTAAATTTTTATTAAGAAAATGTTTGATTGTCCTTGACAAAGGATGATTTACTATTTTATATAGCTTCTGATTAAAGCGGTTTTCTTATCTTAGATAATAAAAGGTGAAAAGGTAAGATGAGCAGAAAGCAGAAATTCTGGTTAACTAAAAGGGTAAATCGGAATAAACTTTTTGTGTCGCTGATAATTTCCGGACAGTAAAATAAAAGGATTTTGCTGCCGGATCAGAAAAGGTGCTTTTTGTATTGGATTGTTATTCGATATTTAAAGGCATTTAATTGTTAATTTTTTAAGGAGGAAAATTAAGATGAAACTTGTACAATGGGGATGTAAAGCAGCAGGTATTGCTCTTGTTGCACTGTTGATCATGTCTGCAGGTATGATATTTAATGCTGCACCTGCAAATGCTGATTCAAGTCTGACTCCACAAACCGGCCTGATTCTACCAAATGGCTGCAGTCTGAAAATTTACGGTTATACAAAACTTGATGCTCTGTGGACAGACCAGAATGGCGGCGGCACATATGCATATACACCAGGTGCTGTTTTACTTGATAAAACAAGTAAAGCTGTTGGCGGTAATGCAATTTCCGACTATGAAGCCGGAAGCAAATTTATCATGCATGCACGTCAGACAAGACTTGGTTTTGCAACTGCTACCGATACTGAATATGGAAAATTTAAAACCGTCATTGAAACAGATTTTTATGGTCAATTGACAAACAGTAATAACAGAATCAGTAACTCTTGGGGATTGAGAATGAGAAAAGCCTATGGACAGCTTGGCAACCTTCTCGTTGGTCAGAACTGGAGTACTTTTATTGATCTTAACACCTATGGCGAAATTCTTGATTTTGGTGGACCTGCTGGCTCACTCTTTATCCGTCAGGCACAGATTCGCTGGACACAGCCTTTTGAAGGCGGTTCAGTACAGTTTGCCCTTGAGGACCCCTCAAGTAATTATTTAACCCTAGCAGGCACTACAATGTCAGGAAGCGGCGAGGTTATTCCTGATGTCATTGCAAGGGTTAATTTTGCTGGCAGCTATGGAAAATATTCTGTTGCAGGTTTGGTAAGAAATCTTAAGATAGATGAATATACTGGTACAAATCATACCTATGATGATAATGAATGGGGATATGCAGTAAGCTTGAACGCTTCAATTCCAACCATTGGAAAAGATAATTTAATCCTTCAGTTCAACTATGGTGATGCACTTGGACGCTACATGGAGTCAGACTTTGAAGATGCCTTTATTAATCCTAGAACAGGTGATATTGAGAAAAATGACCAGATGGGTGTCGTTGTTGGATATCGTCATTTCTGGAAAAGTAATCTTCGTTCTTCCATCCTGTATTCCTATGCATCAAGGGATAATGACGATAAATATGTTCCTGACACAGTTGATAAACAATATCAGTCTGTACATGCAAACCTGATCTGGAGCCCGATCAACAGAGTAAATATAGGTGCTGAGTATATCTGGGCTTACAGAGAGCTTGAGAATGATGCTGACGGCGATATGAACCGTCTCCTGTGCAGCTTTCAGTTCAACTTCTAAATTATTTGCGGCTAACCGGGTTTAATGGCTATTAATCATTTTTATATTTTAATCCGGATTTAAAGCAAATTAAAAAGAGATAAATAAAAAAGCGCATTTTGCTGTAAGTTACAGTGAAATGCG
>CAZLBE010000371.1:0-3206 GCA_964557635.1 uncultured Desulfobacterales bacterium | reverse complement strand
GTTATATGAAATTTTAATACACAATCATGTTATAAAAAATAGTATTGAGTTTAACTGTTTTTCGCAAAAAATTTACCACAACCTGATTTTCTGTTCAAAAGGGCATGACAGCCATGAACAGGATGATTCCATGCTTCATTCCCAATGCATGACCCGTAAATGGATACAGAAAAACCAGTCAACCTCTTCCCATGTCAGTTTCTGCAATTTAATGCTATAGACTTTCATAAAAATAATTTTACTTTTGTTATCATTCGTCGACGTATAACTAAAGCGAGCTATGCCCGCAACCCATGTGCCTACCTTAATTTTTTGTTTTTTATTACAGAAATTCAGGGGTAAGGCACTAATACTACTGACGAATATGAGGCACTCTCCAAACATTTACATTATAAGCCGAATATTTACAAATCCATATCGGTCTCATGGCCGTTTTATTAAAGCTATAGGTATTTATATTACAAAATAGTATTATTTTAAACATCATTTTTGTGAAAAACTTAGGTGCTTTTTTATATAAAACCTGATATAAGACTAAAAGGCCTATGTTAAACAGTCCCTGAAAAAACGATACGGATACCGGCATACATATTGCTTACATATTAAATTTGTTATAGATTTTCAGAAGCACATGTTCATAAACAAGGGGGCTCATTAATATTTTGTTTATTTTTTATTACTTGATGCAAATTTAATGACGGGTTGTAATGTGAAAAATAAAATTATGGAAAGCGAAACGGAAATACTGATAAAAAAACGGGAAAATCTTATTTCAGGGTTTCTCAATAAGGAAGAACCGGAATTTGTTAAAAAATTTGCAGGGGTTCTTGACGAGTATTTTCATTCTGTTTTTGAAAAAAGCTGTTTTGCCCATAAAATGACAAGAACCGGCAATCCCGTGGCCCTTATTGCACTTGGTGGATACGGACGGGAGGAGCAATGCATACATTCGGATGTTGACCTTCTGATCCTGTTTGAAAAAAACGTACCCAAAGAAGCCGAAGAATTTATTAAGGAGATTCTTTATCCACTGTGGGACGTGCATCTTGAAACAGGATACGCAGTCAGATCAATTAAAGAGTGTATCAGCATGGCGTGGCAGCGTTTTGATATTTTAACAACACTTCTTGATGCAAGATTCATATGCGGCGGTTCCCATATATATTCCCTTTTAATGGAAAAATTCAGAAAAAAACTGTCAAAAAAATATCAGAGAAAAAGTCTTAATGAAATTATCGAACATGGGAAAAAACGTCATCTTGCCTTTGGGGATTCGACTTATCTGTTAGAGCCCAATTTAAAGTTAGGTCACGGCGGTCTCAGAGATTATCATACACTTCTATGGTATGCCCATATTACTTCAAATACAAGGATACGAAAGGATCTTGAATACTACGGTTTTCTTTCCCATGACCAATACCAGACCCTTGAAAAAACCCTTGATTTCATATGGAATATAAGAAACAGACTTCACTATATTACAGGAAGAAAATGTGATCAACTGTATTTTGAACATCAAATTGACGTGGCAAAATTCTTGAATTTTAAAGGGGGAAAAGGCCTTAAAGGTGTTGAAATTTTCATGGGTGAGCTCCATGCAAGAATGGATTTTTTAAAACAGATAAATCAGGTTCTCACCGAAGATATTCTGCTTTCTAAAAAAACAAAAAAAATACTATCTTTCCCAAAAAGAACACAGGTACATGGCATTGAGATAAAAAAAAGAAGGCTGAATTTTGCTTCCATGGAGATGATTCCTGAAAATCCGGACCTGCTGATGAAAATTTTTGTTGAAAGCGGGCGGTTAAAAATGCCCCTGTCCATGGAAGCAAGACGTATCGTGGGTGAATTTACCTATCTTGTGGATGCAAAATTCAGAAAGGATAAAACCAATGTAGAGGCCTTTGAGAAAATTCTTTCATCGTCATTATGGGAATTTAATGTACTGAATGTAATGCATTCAACGGGACTGCTTAACAGGTTTATCCCTGAATTTTCTTTAATAACTAATAAAATTCAGTACAACCAGTATCACCTTTTTCCAGTTGACAAACATTCCATAAGAACAGTCCAGATAATGAATTCATTTAAAACAAAAGAATTTTATTCCACAATATGCAGGGAAATCAGAAATAAAAAAATGCTGCTTCTTTCAGCTCTTCTACACGATATCGGCAAGGGAGGAAACCCGGCTCTGGAACACTCTAAAAGAGGTGGAAAAATTGCACGTACCATATTAAAACGCTCGGGATATAAAGTTAATGAGATTGAAGATATTGTTTTTTTAATAGAAAATCATCTGTTTTTAATAAAAATAGCAACACGGCGTGATATAAGCAATGAAGAAACCGCCATATTCTGCGCAAGTAAAATAGAAAAAATCGGAAGACTGAGGATGCTTTATCTCCTGACCGTTGCAGATTCAATGGCAACGGGTCCAAAAGCCTGGAATGACTGGACGGAAAGTCTTTTAAGAGATCTTTTCCTTAAAACCTTTGGCATTTTAAAAAAAGGAGAGCTTGCAACAAAAAAAGCTTCCCGGACCATACAGGAGAAAAAGAAACAGATAATAGATCTTAAAAAAAATCAATGGGAGGAGTCTCTTTTAGAAAAAGAACTTGATTCCATGTCGCCAAGATACCTGCTTTATGTTTCAACAGAAAAAATTATTGAGCACCTGACTATGTATAAGAAAAAGGGAAGTAAAACTTTTCTGTGGGAAGTGATAAAAAATGATGATTCGAAAATAAGAACTATAGTAACCTGCAGCAGTAATCGACCGGGGTTTTATTCCAAAATGGCAGGGGTTTTCTTTATGAACAATATTAATATTTTGGATTCCCATGCATATGCGTGGGGTGAAAATATAGCTTTAAATATTTTCAATGTCATGCCCCCGCAAGACAGAATATTTGAAAATGAAAAATGGAAAAAAATAGAAAAAGAAATCAATATTGCCATTGATGATGATCATTTCCTTGACAGACTTAATGCAGAAATTCCCAAAGAAATTATTGTACCATCAGGAATAGAAACAAGACCCAATCGTGTGAATGTTGACAATAAAAGTTCAAGTTTTTTTACTATAGTTGAAATATTTACACAGGATTTTCCAGGACTTTTATTTTCAATAACAAATACACTGTACAGGCAGGGAGTGGATGTAAGTGTGGGGACTATTTCAACAAAAGTTGATCAGGTTGTTG
>CAZLBE010000370.1:0-3209 GCA_964557635.1 uncultured Desulfobacterales bacterium | reverse complement strand
GCCATCATTCGCTGGCCTGCAAGCAGCTTGTCATCAAAATCCATTTTATATCTCCGGATATCCGGTGTGTAAATATAACGGCCATGAGGCGGATCTGGTTTTACCCGGATCTGCCTCTCAACAAAGTACGAAAAAACCGCTCCGATTTCAGGAGCTTTTCTTATAAAAAACACTTTGCGATAGTTTATGAATATTATAAACGATTATCAAATTTTTACCAGACATTAAAAATTTAAGAGGGGCAACCTTTTTTGTGGGGAGGGTTAAGGCTTGCACGTTGTATTTCTCTTAAAAATACTTGACGAAACAAATTATATAGAATATGTATTCCAAAAATGAATTGGGTTTTCTATTATTAGAATAATTATGATAACTTTGACGTAAAATATATTATGACAAAAATGCCGGACAAAAAAAGAAAATTATCACGTAAACAAAGAGATGAGATAAGAAGGCAGAAGGAAATTCTTGATTCTGCCATGTCTGTTTTTGCATCCCAGGGCTTTCATGGAACAACAATGGCCATGATCAGCCAGGCTGCACAATACCCCCTGGGTACAATTTACAAATATTTTACCAGTAAAAAGCAGATCTATAACGATCTTATAATGGAAAAAATACACGACCTTGGTAAAATTTTTTTTAAGATCAGCCAAAAAGAGGATATTTCACCCACAGAAAAACTTAAAGAATCTCTTTTTGCAATGGCAAAATTTTATAAAAAAAATAACGAGTTCATTCGAATTTACATTGCAGAAAGAAGCAGTATTGATTCTGTAGTAATGCCAAGACTCAACGAAAACGTAAACAAAATGCACGAAAAAATGGTTGATTTATTTCGCAGTATCTTTGAGCAGGGGAAAAAAACAGATGAATTCAAACCCTACCCTGAAAGTGATATGGCAGTTTTATTCAGTGATATTGCCCATTCAGCTTCATGGTCATCTCTGTTTACAAATGAAAGCGAAAAGGATTTTAAAAAAAGGCTTAACATGATTTTCCAAATGTTTACCCGGGGAATTTCAAATATAAACGGCCATGAGGCCGATCTGGACTTGTCTGGATTCACCACACAACAAAAAATAATATGAATATAATAGGTTACATTCTATTTCATGTAAAAAAATAACAAGGAGAAGATAAACATGGCACAGTTAATAACTGACAGAAGAGACCAGGATTTTGTACTGCACGAAGTGCTTAAAGTTGAAGATTTATCAAAAAATGAACTATTTGAAGACTTTAATAAAAAAACCGTTGATATGGTGATTGCAGAGGCCAGAAATATCGCTGTTAAAGAACTGCTCACAACGGAAAAGGAAGGCGATCAACAGGGATGCGTTCTTGAAAAGGGAAAAGTAAAGATTCCGGAATGCTTTCACAAACCGTTTAAACTTTTTTGTGAAGGCGAATGGATTGCCATGTGCGATGATCCCGATTTCGGAGGCCAGGGCATGCCGCGCTGCGTTGCCATTGCTGCAGGGGAGATGTTTACAGGGGCAAACTGTGCCTTTATGATGTATCCCGGTCTCACCCACGGAGCAGGCAAGCTTGTGGAGGAGTTCGGCACGGATCAGCAGAAGGAAAAATATCTTGCCAACCTGTATTCAGGTAAATGGGCAGGTACAATGTGTCTTACGGAACCTGAAGCAGGATCCGATGTAGGTGCCCTTACAACAAGTGCAAAATTAAACGAAGACGGCACCTATTCCATAACGGGAAATAAAATTTTCATATCAGGCGGAGATCATGATCTTACGGAAAACATTATCCATCCGGTTCTTGCCCGTATCGAAGGTGAGCCTGCCGGTACAAAGGGGATTTCACTGTTTCTTGTGCCTAAATATAAAATAAACAAAGACGGCAGTATTGGGGAATCAAACGATGTGGAATGTACCGGCCTTGAAGAAAAAATGGGAATTCACGGCAACAGCACAGCCTCCCTGTCATTTGGTTCAAAGGGAAAATGCACAGGAGAGCTCTTGGGGAAAAAAAATAAGGGCATGAAAGCGATGTTTGTCATGATGAACGAAGCAAGACTTGGCGTTGCGATGCAGGGCCTGGGGATGGCAACCGCATCCTATATAAATGCCGTTAATTATGCCAGAGAGAGGATTCAGGGTGCAGATCTTTTAAGCATGTTTGATGAAAATCCGAAATCTGTGGCCATAATAAACCATCCCGATGTAAAACGTCAGCTTATCTCAATGAAAGCGTATGTTGACGGCATGAGAATCCTGCTGTACTACACAGGCCTTTTGTTTGATAAAGCCAAAACTGCGGAAACAGAGGATGAACGGGAAAAATATTCAGGGCTTATTGAACTTCTAATACCCGTTGCAAAGGCATATTGCACTGACAAAGGCTTTGAAGTATGCACTCAGGGAATTCAGGTTTACGGAGGATACGGATTTATTAAAGAATATCCCCAGGAACAGCTTTTGCGTGACTGCAAAATCACCAGCATCTATGAAGGTACCAATGGAATCCAGGCCATGGATCTGCTTGGAAGAAAACTGGGGCTGAAAAAAGGAAAACCCTTTATGGATCTTTTGGGAGAAATGAATAAAACAATTGCAGATGCAAAAGAAATAAAAATTCTTCAGACAATGGGGGAAAAAGTTGAAAAAGCAGTGCATATTCTCGGGGAGACTGCAATGCACATGGGAATGACCGCCATGTCTGAAAAAGTGCTTGATGCATTTGCAATTGCCCATCCGTTCCTCAATGTTACAGGGGATGTATGCCTTGCCTGGCTGGAATTGTTAAGGGCAGTTGTTGCTGCTAAAAAAATCGAAAAAGCAAAGAAAAAAGATAAGGTGTTTTACCAGGGACAGATTAAAACTGCAGAGTATTTTATAGATTTTGTAATTCCGTCAACCATCGCTGAAATGGAAACACTTAAAAGAAATGTACCTTCCATTATGGAAATGCCCGATGATGCATTTGCATGATAAACGGGAATGGGCAGATCCGGCTTTATCCGAATCTGCCCCCCAAAAAAATAAAATATTTTGACAAAAAAATAAAAAAGTCTTTGACAAATATCATTATATTAATCTATACCATTTAAGTGTTGTTGATTAAGTGCTTTCTTATAATATTTTCCACAAAAATTTCAGAGCAGATAAATCAACGCATAAGAGCAAAGGGACTGCGGGAATCGCCTGATTTTTTTTAAACCCGTACCGACCGAGCGCTCAGTAACA
>CAZLBE010000369.1:0-3211 GCA_964557635.1 uncultured Desulfobacterales bacterium | reverse complement strand
GTTTATTTTTTTAATAACGGCCATGAGGCCGATCTGGTCTGGCCCGGACTTTTATGGCTCCGCGTCTACGACCCATTTTTTATTATAAAGCAAACCTATACTTGAATCCAGATCGGCCTCATGGCCGTTAGTCTGCAGAACTCTGCGTAAATATTAGTGCCTTACCCCTGCTGTAATAAAAAACAAGAAATTGAGGTAGGTACATGGGGTGCGGGCATAGCTCGCTTTAGGCTGATTATAGTCTATATATTTATTATTATCATCTGATAAGGTCAAGTATTTTGGTATTTTATCTTGAATTTAAAATATTTTATTTTTTTTGATAAAAAATTTATGAGAAAATAAAATTTTATTATACCAGGTTTTTTTAATTTTAATTTCATGATATTAACATAAGAATAGATACAATCTTCCTCATTTTCTTGTTTTTTTGGCAGAAAATAAGGAGTAAAGCAGTGAGATTCACTGTCTTGTTGGACAAAATATAATTTATGACACATTGATTTTATCATATTTAAAATTTTGACAAATTGTCAAAGCCGGCTTAATCAACAAACTCACCGATATGCTTTTACTGAAAACTGATAACTGATAACTGAGTATGTAAATGGAAAATGCAGTATGAAAAAAGACAGGGTATTTGCACAAAAGAAAAATAAAATCACAGCTTTTGAATTCAATGAAGAGGTTGCATCGGTATTTGATGATATGCTGTCAAGATCAGTTCCTTTTTATCTTGAAGGTATCCAAAGGCAGGCTCAACTCTGTAAGGATTTTTATGTTAAGCAAACAAACATCTATGATCTTGGTTGTTCCCATGGAAATATCGGAATTATGATATGCAGATGTTTTGGAGACAGTGACTTTTCCATGATTGGCGTTGACTATTCCATACCTATGATTGAAAAATACAGAAAAAGGCTGAAAAACACAAAATGGCAGGAAAATATTAAATTGCTCTGTGAACATGCTGAGAATGTAGATATCATAGATGCTTCTGTTGTAATTTTAAATCTTACCATTCAATTTATTGCCCCTGACAGGCGAAATGATCTTATTCAAAAAATATACAACGGCCTTGTTAAAGGAGGTATCCTGCTCTTAACTGAAAAAATTGTACACAGAAAAGAGATAATTTCTCATATCCAAAAAGAGTATTATAAAAAATTTAAAAGGGAAAACGGGTATTCAGAACTCGAGATAAGCCAGAAACGTGATGCCCTTGAAGATGTTCTGATTCCTGAAACCATTGAAACACATAAAAATAGGCTCAGAAATGCTGGATTTAATTCATTTGACATCTGGATGAAATGGTTTAATTTTGCATCTTTCATAGCTATAAAATGATTATTTATTTTAATTATTTTTTGGAAGTTCCCTTAAAATACCCAATATAAATACAAATACTGCAATGGATAATAAGCGGTTTTAGTTATAGTTTGATTTTGCTCTTATGTTAAAGTAGTATGTATTCTGATCAGTCTCCTTGCCAGGACAAACCAGAACCAAAAAGGATTTCTTAATTCATTTGTCAAACAAACACGACAATAAGAATTAAGAAACTAACTTTTAACAATAATTAATACAGGAAAAAAAATGGAAAAAAACATTGTAAAGAAGACAGACGATCTGGTTTCAATAAAAAATATTCTTGTCAGCGTATCGGACAAGTCAGGACTTGAAACCTTTATTCCGGAAATGCTCAAGATTAATCCCGAATTAATTATCCTTTCAACCGGTGGTACCTTTAAAAAAATCAAAGAGATTCTTGGCGCAAGGGCAGATGGCTGTCTGCGCCAGGTTGCCGATTACACAGGCCAGCCTGAAACACAGGGCGGGCTGGTTAAAACGCTTGATTTTAGAATTTATCTTGGTCTTCTAACTGAAAAATATAATGAATCCCACCAAAATGATTTAAAACGGACATCTTCAATAACAATTGACATGGTCGTTACAAACCTTTATCCCTTTAAGGAAACCATTGCAAAACAGGGTGTTACATGTGAAAATGCAAGAGGTAATATTGATATTGGCGGTCCTACTATGATCAGGGCTGCTGCAAAAAATTTTATCAGAGTTGCCTCTGTTGTAGATCCAAAGGACTATCCAATGTTGCTGGAAAAAATGAAGATTAACAACGGAGCATTAACACTTGAAGATCGTTTTGGCCTTGCAGGAAAAGCTTTTGAACATACTGCGGAATATGACCGGACCATAGCAGATTATTTTGCAGACCTGTCCTTTGATGATGTTAATAACTGTTATAACCGCCATGAGGCGGATCTGGATTCAAGTCCAGATTTACCTCAAAGAATCAAAGATTCTGACAAATTATGATATAAGCGTAGTAAGTTACGATCTATTTCTTATAAACTGATAAATTATCATAGTGCCCGATGGAAACCTCTAATTCATAAGAATTTTCATGTATTGTTCAGGCACTACCACAAGGAGAAAAAGAAAATGGCCGACGATTTAAAAAAAATGTACAGAACCGTGATGGATGATCATTTTACTAAAAATCTTGAGATAAGCTTTGTTGATGATGCAAAAAGGCAGACTCTGTTCTATGAAAAGGTCTCCTGGGTTATAGACGGAGTAAACAAGGGGTTGCGTTATGGAGACAATCCCGGTCAGGAAGCAGCTCTGTACCGTCTTTTAAATGGAAACCTTATTCTGGGGGATGCCGAAACCATAAGACCGGGAAAGTATCTTGTCTCTGATCTTGAGCTTCTTCAGTCGGGAAAGCATCCCGGAAAAACAAATCTTACCGATGCTGATAATGCCCTTAATATAATGCGTTATTTTTCAGATACACCCTGTGCTGTTATTGTAAAACACAATAACCCATGCGGTGCAGCAAGGTCTGACACCCTTGAATCTGCATATTTAAAAGCATACAGGGCGGACAGGATTGCAGCCTTTGGCGGATGCATTGCTTTAAACAGATCCGTTGACAGATCAACTGCAGAGGCTATTGCTGATCAGTATGCAGAGGTTGTTGTTGCCCCTGAATTTGAAGACGGGGTTATTGATATTTTAGGAAGAAGAAAAAACGTAAGGGTGATCAGAATAAACAATATTGAAAAACTTCCATCCTATATAGGGAACCGGGTCATTGCTCTTAAGGCTTTACTGGATGGAGCTCTTGTGGCCCAGTGGTCTTTTGTGTCCAAGGCGTTTGCAAAGGCCGCTCTTAATCTCGCTCAGA
>CAZLBE010000368.1:0-3217 GCA_964557635.1 uncultured Desulfobacterales bacterium | reverse complement strand
TGCAAGGGATGTTGATTTACCGCTTCCTGTGGCACCTGTGACAAATATAATTCCGTTTTTTTCCTCAGCCATATCGTGAAAAGTTTTGGGTAGGTTTAGTTCTTCAATCGTTGGGATTTTTGTTTCAAGTTTTCTTAAAACAATGGCATAACTGCCGGAACGGGAAAAAATATTTACCCTGAATCTTGCCTTGTCACCAAGGGCATATGAAAGGTCACAGGAACCTTCTCTTAAAAGTGTCTCCGTAAGTCTTCGATCCTGATTGATAAGATTTAAAGCAAAAATTTCCGTTTGAAAAGGGGTAAGAATTTTAAAATCCGGCTCCATGTGTACAGGAACAAGTTCTCCGGAACTTTCAACCTGTAAAGGTTTACCCGGTGTTATATTCAGGTCTGAAATATTTTTCCGGGATTCAAGCATTTTTGTCAGTATATGATCTATTTCATGCTTTCTCATAAAATAACCTTTAAATTTTTAATATCATAAAAACTTGACAATCGAGTTTCACATACTTGTATTTAAACATGCCTTAAAATTTTTTAGGCTTCTGTAAAATCTGCAGGCGGATGTTTTATAAATGGCCTGAACATCGCCTTGTTATTTGCTTTTGCATATGCTTCGTCGGGACTTATCCATTTCTTTTTATAAAGCTGCATAATTGCATCGTCAAGAAGCTGCATACCATACTGTTTCCCCGTCTGAATCATGGATGGAATCTGATGGGTTTTTGACTCCCTTACAAGGTTTCTAACGGCAGAAGTTGCAATCAGGATTTCAAGTGCAGCACATCTTCCTTTTTTGTCAATTCTTTTAAAGAGTACCTGGGCTATAATTGCCCTTAATCCGTCTGAAAGTGTTGATCTTATCTGGGCCTGCTGCGATGCAGGAAAAACTTCAATAATACGGTCAACGGTTTTGGCAGCACTTGAAGTGTGAAGGGTTCCAAATACAAGATGGCCGGTTGATGCTGCTTCAATGGCAAGGGAAATTGTCTCAAGATCCCTTAACTCTCCAACAAGTATAATATCGGGGTCTTCACGCAAAGCACCGCGTAAAGCAGAGGAAAATGTTTTTGTGTGAAGTCCCACTTCACGGTGGTTGACAATACAGCCCTGGCTTCTATGAACAAATTCTATTGGATCTTCTACAGTTATGATATGATCTTTTCTTGTTCTGTTCGCCTGATCAACAATCGCAGCAAGAGTCGTTGATTTACCACTGCCAGTTGGACCTGTTACAAGGACAAGACCCCTTGGAAGGGAAGCAAGTTTTGATATTACAGGAGGCAGACCAAGCTGCTCTGCTGTAAGAATTTCCGAAGGGATCTCGCGAAATACAGCGGCAATTCCATATTTCTGCATAAAATAATTTGCCCTGTATCTTGCAAGGCCGGGAATTTCATACCCGAAATCTACATCACCTGTTTCTTCAAAAATTTTTATTTTTTCTTCAGGTGTTATCTCATAGAGAATTTTTCTTAAATCATCACTGGTAAGGGTTTTGTATTTTATTCTTTCGATATCGCCTGTTATGCGCAATGCAGGAGGCTGTCCGGATACAAGATGTAGATCAGAGGCGCCCTGTTCATGCATGAGCCTGAAAAAAGCATCAATTTTTGCCATAATTTTCCTCTTCTGAAATTATGCCCGTTTAAAAAATTTCAGGGTTGAATCTGCTTCATCACTTACTTTGCTGTCTTCCTGACTCATTTCAAGCAATTTAGAGTGACTTTCAAGTATTGAACCTATCTGCACCTCAATCTGCATACGCTGCCGTTTCAACTCATTAATATCACTGTGAAGCTGTGAAAGTCTTAAATGGGATTTATTGAGAATTTTTTCCGCCTCAACTTCGGCCCTGGCAATAATCATTTCTGCAGATTTTTCAGCATTTTTTTTCATCTGCTCAAGAACTTTCTGGGAATGAATCATAACGCGTTTAAGTGATGCTTCCCGTTTCTTATAACCCTGATTTTCCAACTCAAGGCTGTGAAGGTAATCATTAAGCCGTTGAATTACATTATTCTTTTTTTCAATTTCAAGGGCAATGTTTTCAAGAAAAGTATCAACTTCCTGAACATCAAAACCTCTGAATTTTGTGGTAAATTCCTTTTGCTTAATCACATCCGGAGTAATGCCCATTTTATTTTTCCTGTTTCAATTAAAATTCTTATATGAAATAAAACGTAACCCATTACTTTTATTGGCTATGCGTCTTAGACCCATAATTTGTCAGAATCTTTGATTCTTTGAGGCAAATCCGGGCCGATCCGGATCCGCCTCATGGCGATTATTAAGACAAAGAATATGCCAAACGGTGAAGGCTTGCCACAACAAAAGTTTGCAAAAAAATAATTGCAAGTATGGCAATCACAGGGGAGATATCAAGTCCTCCAAAATCAAAAGGAACTCTCTTTCTAATCTGATACAGCACAGGTTCAGTTATTTTATATATAAATCTGACAATGGTGTTGTAAGGATCAGGATTCACCCATGAAAGCACAGCCCTTGCTATAATTATCCACGTGAATATGCTCAGAGCATAATCAAGGACAACGGCAATTGCTTCAAAAAAATTTCCCATAATAAACATCTGTAATTAACCTTAGATAACTTAATGAATTGAATTCACATAAAAAAACAAAAGGTATGTTTTAAGTATATACTTAGTATTCATTTGTCAATAATATTTTTATATGACCGCCATGATGCGAATCGGGATTAAAATCAAAATAGGATCTTTTTTAAATGTTTGTTCAGCAAGTTGTGAGTAGTCAGAGTTGAGGTAAAAATAACTTATAATATTGGTATCTACTACGATCATGGACGTCCTTCTTCTTTAACTGCTTGCAGGGTATCGTCGGTGAGAAGGAATTTTCGGGTTTTTTCTCTGGAGCGTTTAGCTAAAGCAAGATGTCGCTTTGGAAGAAAAGATTTACTTAATGTTGCTTTTTCAATTATACAGATAATCTCACTGTTAATACTTCGATGATTAATTGTGGCTGTCTGCTTGAGTTGTTCGTAAACGTTATCCGGAATATTTTTGACAGTTATACTTGGCATAATATTAACACCCTTTTAAGTTTAGTTTCTTAATGGTTCCATTTTGGTTCTTTTTGTACGCATTGTCAAGTGTGGGATTAAGGATTTGCCAATATTATGTTTGAACCATTCTCAAGCCCTGCCCTGTTTCATCTCTTTAATATAAAGGTTGTAGT
>CAZLBE010000367.1:0-3231 GCA_964557635.1 uncultured Desulfobacterales bacterium | reverse complement strand
CCCGATTTTAACGGGGTTCCCGTTTTAAGCTCATAATGAGCACCTGAATTAAGACTATGGCTTGATAAAAATAAAATTTGTTTTTGTCAAGAATAATTTACAAAACATTATTTTTTTATCTTAAGCCTCATGGCCTCGTAAAAACACCGATTTTAATTTTTTTTTATAAGAAATAAAACGTAACACATTACTTTTATTTCATTTTTTGTTGTGAGACAAATCTGGGCCAATCCAGATCGGCCTCATGGCCGTTATATGAAATAGACCGAAAATTATTATGTTTATTGAATGGGCGCCGTTCACAGGACTGGTGATTTAATGCCTTACCCCCCCCCCCATTAATGCGGCAGGTTGAAATCACTTTGTGGGAACACAATAATTTAGCATATATTTTTTCCCCATTAAATCAATCTTTTGCTTTTTCAACACAGAAAACTGCCATTATAAAACAAACGATTCCAACACCTGATAATACATACCATGATACAGGATCAATTGATTTCCCAAGACAAGCCGCCCTTATGGCAGATGATGCATGGGTTAAAGGCAGAAAAAACAATATTTTGCCGGCCCATACGGGAAGGCGGTCTACAGGGAAAAAAGTACCCCCTAAAAATGCCATGGGAGTTATTACAAATGAATTGAGCATGGCCTGATCAGCATGGGATTTAACCACCATGGCAAGCCCAACTGCAAGGGATGCAAACACAAAGCTGTTAAGCAATACACCAAGAAAAAAAATAAAATTATATTGCAGATCAACCTGGAAAACAGCCCCTAAAACCATGATCACACAAACTGCTGCCAAAGCCCGTGTCATCCCGGCTAAAACCTCTCCTGTGACATAGGCAAGATCCGAAATAGGTGAAGCCTGAAATTCTTCAAATATATGCCAGTAAAATCTGGAGATATTAATATCACTTGCAATTGCAAAGGATTGAGTCATACTGCTCATGGCAATAAGCCCGGGAATTAAAAACTGCATATAGGTAAAGCCCTTGATTGAGGCTGAATGTCCTGCAGCATACCCAAAGGCAATCAGGTACAATAAAGGGGATACAGACCAGGAAGGAATCTGCCTTGTTATTCTTTTTTTTAAAATCAACATCTCCCTCATATAAATTGCCGATATACCATACATCATTTTATTAACTCCTTTTTACCTGTGAGCTTTAAAAAAGCATCTTCAAGGTTTACCCTGCGCAAAGTATAATGTTTAAGACTGCTTGTATTAAAGTCCTGGGCCTGTTTTCTGTCTTTAAAATAAATTGTCTCCATTTTGCCGTCTTTAAGGCGGTCAATTGCAAAGGCACCAATATTATTCATGAAATTCTCCGGGGTATCCAAAGCTACTATCTGCCCCTTATCAAGGAATGCAACCCTGTCAGCCAGGAACTCGGCTTCTTCTATATAATGGGTGGTTAAAAAAACAGTTGTACCCTGGGACTGAATTCTCTTTATAAGTGCCCATATCCTTCTTCTTATGCCAGGATCCAGCCCGGCTGTAGGTTCATCAAGGAAAAGCACACCCGGAGAATGCAAAAGAGCCCTTGCAATCATCAATCGTCGTTTCATACCTCCGGAAAGATTTTTAACATCAGTCTTTTTTTTATCTTCAAGTTCAACATAGTTTAAAAGCCAATCGGCCTGCTTTTTAATCAATGAAGTTTTCATACGAAAAAGCCTTCCATGGATCATAAGATTATCTGCAACAGTCAATTCCTGATCAAGGTTAATACTCTGTGGAACAAGGCCGTATTGCTGTTTTGCTTCAATCACATGTTTTGAGATATCAAACCCGTTGATTTTGCATTGTCCGTTAGATGATTTACTTGATCGTGTAAGCCCTGTGAGTATTCTTATTGTAGTTGTTTTGCCTGCGCCATTGGGTCCGAGGTATGAAAATAATTCCCCTTTATTCACTGTAAGATTAATGCCTTTAAGAGCTTGTACATTTTTATAGGATTTTTTCAAATTTTTGATTTGAATGGCATAATCATTTAAATTATTATTATTCATAAGTGATGAATTATCCTCTTTTTTATAACCGCCATGAGGCGGTTATAAGAGTTTTATTTTTTACGGTTTAATTCCCTCAGTGCATGAACATCTTCAACCACATCCTGAAGGGGTTTGCGCCTGACTCTATGGGGTAATGCAAGTTCTGCTGCAAGTTTAATATCCGGAAGTTCCACATGGTTTCGGCCATTATAAGCTGCAATGGTTTTGGCAGTTTTCAAAATTATTATATCTCCCCTGTGCCCGTCAACTCCCACATCAAGGCAAAATGAAGCGATCTCAAACAACAATGGTCTTTCAATAGTCACTTGATGATAAAATTTTATTGCTTTTTTAATTTTGGAAGACAGATCCTTAGAAGATTTTTCCCATTGTTTTGAAAATCCTATGGGATCTTCATCAAAGGCCGCTCTTCTCTCCATTACTGCAACCCTGTCTTCCGAATCATGCACACCCTGGATATTTACACAAAGCCCGAATCTGTCTAAAAGCTGGGGACGTAATTCTCCTTCTTCAGGGTTCATGGTACCAACCAGAGTAAACTTAGCAGGGTGAGAAAAAGAAACTCCTTCACGCTCAATGGTGTTCACGCCCATGGCTGCAGAATCAAGGAGCACATCAACCACATGATCATCCAATAAATTTACCTCGTCAACATAAAGAATCCCACGATGGGCAGCAGCAAGAAGTCCCGGCTCTATCCTTTTTTCACCTTTTTTCAGTGCATGCTCAAGATCCATTGTACCTACAACCCTGTCTTCTGTCGCACCCACAGGCAGTTCAATTACTCTTATTCCACCGGATTCAGTTTTTAAAATTGTATCAATTTGTTTTTTTTCAATATCATCGGTTTTACGGGAAGGGCAATCCAATACAATGCAATCTTTACAGATTTTTCCGGTTTCTTCGGGTGTTAATTGAAAAGGGCAATTTTTTATTCTTTCTATTTTGGGCAATATCTCTGCAAGGGAGCGAACAGCTGTTGATTTTGCTGTTCCTTTTTCCCCCCTGATAAGCACCCCTGAAAGACTTGGATTTATAATATTTAAAATTAAAGCAAACTTCATTTTTTCCTGCCCCACAATGGCAGTAAAAGGGAAAACAGGTCTTTTTTTCATGGATAATCTCCTCGTATAAAAATATAATTTTCTATTGATTGTTTTTAACAAGACTGACCAGTGAGTCGGTCTGTAAATCATCTATTTTACAATA
>CAZLBE010000366.1:0-3244 GCA_964557635.1 uncultured Desulfobacterales bacterium | reverse complement strand
AATACCCGCCGACTGTCCAAGGCTGGATCTATCACCCACAGGGGGCGGCATTATGACATTTTTATAATTTGTTGAGAGGTTGGTTGCTGGATTTTGATCCGGATCGACCTTATGCCGTTATTCAAAAATTTTTTCATCCTTTGCATCTGCTTCTTCTGCATCGGTTTCAAGATTGCGTATTTTGCCTTCTTTTCTGTTAACCTGATATTGTCTGTACCATTCATTTGCAATGATCATGGACATGATTTCATTTGTTCCGGTCCAGATGGAGGCAAGGCGCAGATCCCTTACAATCCTTTCCACGGGATAGATGTTTGTGTACCCTATGCCGCCCATCACCTGCATCGCATTACCGGCTGCTTTCTGACATGATTCCGTAACAAATTTTTTAGTCTCTGAGACAAAGCGGCGGATCTGTTTTTTATCTATTTTTGCATCAACTGCCCTTGCAGTTGTATAGATCATGGCTCGTGCGGCATCAAGAAGGGTTACAGCCTCAGCCACCTGGAACGACACTCCCTGGAATGCGGCAACCGGTCTGCCAAAGGCTTTTCTCTTTGATGTATAGTGGGTTGCAACATCAACTGCAGGCATGGCAGCCCCTATTGTCATGGCGGCAGTGCCAAGACGTTCAGGGATCATCATGGTGTTGAAAATTTTAACCGCCCTGTTCAATTCACCTAAAAGATTTTCCTTTGGCACTTTTACGTCTTTAAACACCATTCTTGCGGCCCCGCCTCCCCTGCAGCCCATGAGCCCGTAGAGGTATTCGGTTTTAACCCCCTGGCTTTTGTCCACAATAAAACATGAAATGGATTTATGGGGTTCTGCATCAGGGTCTGTTTTTGCGTAAACCAGGAAAAAGTCAGCGCCTTCACCGCCCACAATAAAGCGCTTCTGACCGTTGAGAAGATAATAATCGCCTTTGTCTTCTGCAATGGTTGTTGTTCCGAAAAAATCAGATCCACCCCTTGGTTCGGTTAAGCATTCCGCAGCAAAAAGCTCTCCTTTAAGCAGGGGTTTTACATATTTTTCCTTTTGCATCTCATTTCCGTGGAGAATTATGGCATCACAGACCAGTTCCGCACCAACACCGAATGTGCAGGCAAAAATATACCCTAACACCCCGATTTCTTCCATGACCATACAGGTGGAAACCCAGTCCATGCCCCGGCCTCCCCATTTTTCAGGATAACGGCATCCCATGAGATTTCGTTTTCCTGCTTCCTGTAGAAATTCCTTTGGAAACTGGATTTTATCATTATCCATGTCAAGAATCATCTGTTTTGGAATGGATTTAACAAAATTCCTTGCCTCATCCCGTAAATTTTTTTGTTTATCATTTAATAGATAATCAAACATGATTTTTTCTCTCCCTTTTTAGTATTAAGTAGAATGTAAATCGACAGCATTCTATTGGCTCCACACCTTTGGCCCTATATTTGTTGAGAGGCGGCTGGGCAAATCCAGCTCCGCCTCATGGCGGTTATTGAAATTCCCGGCGGAGTTTAAATTTCATCACCTTGCCAGATGGTGTGTGTGGCAACTGTTCCGTAAAATGGTATTTTCTTGGAATTTTAAATTTAGCAAGCCTTGTTTTTAAGAAGTCAGACAGCTCCTCAGAACTTATTTCAGCATCTTTTGCAGGCACAATAACCGCCTGCACGGTTTCTCCCCAGTCTTTGTGGGGAACTCCTATTACTGCAGCTTCAGTCACTTTTTCATTTTCCATGATTTTATCTTCAACTTCCTTGGAATAAACGTTTTCCCCGCCTGTTACGATCATGTCTTTAATCCTGTCCACTATGAACAGGTATCCGTGTTCATCAATGCGTGCCATGTCACCTGTACGGTACCAGCCGTCAAAAAAAGCTTTTTTAGTTTCTTCCGGTTTATTGCGGTACCCCTGCATCATACTTTTTGCTTTAAGCCATATTTCGCCTGTTTCTCCTTTTTTTGTAATAGTTTCCGTATCTTTCATCACTTTTATTTCAGCTCCGGGCAGGGGACGAATGACATTGGTGCCTCCCACAATTGTTGTTCCGATAAATTAGTTATTTAAGGGAGAGGAATGCCAGATCGGAATGGCAATGAGCATTTTATCTTTTTCATTAAGGTCTATGGCCTTTACACCTGTAACACCTGCAGCTATAACAGTTTCGTGTGTGTGCAGACATCCCTTTGGATTACCTGTTGTGCCGCTGGTGTAGAGAATTTCAGCCAGATCCTTATCCTCAATCTTGATTTGTTTAAATTCAGGGGCAGATGCCATTGTTTTTTGAAGAAAAAGATCTTCTTTTGTTTCTGTATCAAGGGAGATTTTTTTAATATCCCTTTCCAGGTCATGGGCTACAGCCTTGAAGCTTCCATCAAAGAGGAAAAATTTTGATCTGCTGCCTGCTCACTTTTTTCCTTTAATTGTTTAAATGTTAATTCATCATCCGGATTACACAGTGCAATTTTATTTGGATAATTTTTTGCATTTGCATCAATAAGCTCAACGATATTCATTTGATTTTCTCCTTGTGGTTCAGGTAAAAATAAATGGATCAACAAAAAGAACAGATCTTTCTTTCATATTTGAAAATCATATGCTAAATTCTTTAACCTTGCAATTATTTTATGCCATTGCCATTTTCATAATTTGTTGAGTGGCAACTAAAGCTTAAATTCAGCGTCACCTCATAGCGGTGATACAGATAAACACAAAGAGGAATCATGGAAAACAAAAAATTTCAGACAGGCAATGTAGTTCTTTTATCTTTTTCCCATTTTGTGCATGATATATACACAAGCTTTCTTCCCCCGCTTCTTCCGTTAATTATTGAGAAATTATCCCTTTCATTGGGAGAGGCCGGTCTTTTATCAACTATTCTTCAGGCGCCATCACTTTTGAATCCATTTATCGGGGTTCTTGCAGACAGAAAAGGACTGATAAAATGGCTTGTCATAATTGCCCCGACCTTAACGGCAATTCCCATGAGTCTCATGGGAAATGCATCTGCGTACTGGATGCTCATTGTACTTCTTTTTATTGCAGGAACAAGTGTTGCTCTCTATCATGTTCCGGCTCCTGTTCTTATCTCCAAAGTTTCCGGCACACAAAAGGGAAAGGGCATGAGTTTTTTTATGACCGGAGGAGAAACAGCAAGGACAGTGGGACCGGTTTTTGCCGTTGCAGTGGTATCTGAATTCGGACTTGAAAATTTTTATCCTGTAATGTTTTTTGCCATGGCCATGTCTG
>CAZLBE010000365.1:0-3250 GCA_964557635.1 uncultured Desulfobacterales bacterium | reverse complement strand
GCCGTTTACATAGGCAAGGGCACTTGCTGTTATTATGTCAGGGTCAGAGCCTTTTCCAAGGGCTGTAATACCATCTTCAAACAATCTCACCGTAACTTCACCCTGGGCATCTGTTCCTTCGGTAAGGGCGTTAACGGAAAATCTCAGTAATTTTGATTTTGTACAGGTAAGTTCTGCAATAATATTAAAAACTGCATCAATTGGCCCGTTTCCTTCAATTGCACCTTTTACAAGTCTGTCATTAATTGTAAGATGTACACTTGCATATGGAAAAACAGCAGTCCCACAGGAAACATTGAGATACTCAAGGCGGAACACTTCGGCACTTCGTAAAATTTCTTCATTTATAAGGGCTTCAATATCTTCATCAAGAATATTCTTTTTCCTGTCTGCAAGGTGTTTGAATTTTTCAAATACAATATTCATCTCTTCATCGGAAAGATCATACCCCATGCCGGATATGTGTGAATAAAGAGCGTGCCGGCCGGAATGTTTTCCAAGAACGAGATTGTTTTTACTTAAACCTATGGTTTCAGGTTTCATGATTTCATAGGTCATGGGATTTTTTAAAACCCCGTCCTGGTGTATGCCTGCTTCATGGGCAAAGGCATTTGCACCCACAATGGCACGGTTAGGCTGAACAACTATGCCGGTGATCATGCTTACAAGCCGGCTTGTGGGGTAAATTCTTGTGGTGTCTATTGCCGTTTTCTCGTGGAAAAAATTAGGCCTTGTGTTAAGGGACATCACAACTTCCTCAAGGGAGGTGTTTCCGGCCCTTTCTCCGATTCCGTTTATTGTAACTTCAGCCTGTCCCGCTCCTGCCTTTATTGCGGCAAGTGTGTTTGCAGTGGCAAGACCAAGGTCATTATGGCAGTGAACACTTAAAACAGCCTTATTTATATTTGCAGTGTTTTTCATCACATATTTGACAAGGGACGCAAACTCATCCGGCACAGCATATCCAACTGTATCGGGCAGGTTGACCGTTGTTGCTCCTGCATCAATGACTGCTTCAAAAATTTTGCATAAAAAATCGGGCTGGCTTCTTGAACCATCTTCTGCTGAAAATTCAACATTATCAGTTAAAGACGCTGCATATTTCACAGCTTCAACAGCCTTTTCAATGACCTGTTCCCTTGACATTTTGAGTTTGTATTCCATGTGAATGTCAGATGTTGCTATAAAAGTGTGGATTCTCGGATGCACAGCATTTTTTATTGCTTCCCATGCCTTTGTGATGTCATTGTGATCCGTTCTGCATAGGGCTGCAATCTGGGCTGATTCAAGGGCACCTGCGATCATTTCAACGGCTTTAAAATCGCCATGGGAAGCCGCTGGAAAGCCTGCTTCAATAACATCGATCCCTAACTTTTCAAGCTGTGTTGCAATACGCAGTTTTTCAGCAATATTCATGCTTGCCCCGGGGGACTGTTCTCCATCTCTCAGTGTTGTATCAAATATTATAATTCTTCTGTGGTGTTTCATTATGTTTTCTCCATTTGCTATTTATTTTTGGTAAGCGTTTACAGTTCGCGAATTGAAACTATTTTTGTTGTGAATCTGCCCGATTTATTCGGGTTTGCCTCATGGATGGTTATTTTCCAATGGATAATTTGTACTGAAAACTGTCGGCAAGTGCATGCCAGCTTGCCTCTATAATATCCTCTGAAACCCCCATGGTGGTGAATATATTATTCTCATCCCTTGATTCTATGATGACACGCACCTTTGAAGCTGTGCCGTCACGTCCGTCCATAACACGAACTTTGAAATCAACAAGATGCATATTGCTTATTTCAGGGAAAATTTTTGTTAAAGCCTTTCTCAACGCATTATCAAGGGCACTTACAGGGCCGTCACCTTCGGCTGCAGTGATCACTGTTTTACTACCCACCCTTATTTTTATCAATGCATGGGCATAGCACGGTCTTTCCTTGTCTTTTTCTATTGTTACCCTGAATGATTCAAGACTGAAAAGGGACTGGAACTGATTTGTCAGTTTCTGCATTAAAATTTTAAGGGAAGCCTCGGCAGCCTCAAACTGGAATCCATCCTCTTCAAGTTCTTTAATACTTGATGCAATATTTTTTCCGTTCATTCCCTCTGCCGTTAAATCAATTCCCATTTCCTTTGCCTTGTATTCAATATTGCTTTTTCCGGACTGCTCTGAGACCAGCACCCTTCTTCTGTTTCCCACAAGTTCAGGTGAAATATGTTCATATGCCCTGGAATCCTGCATGATGGCACTGACGTGGATACCGCCTTTATGCGCAAAAGCGCTTTTACCTACAAAGGGCCTGTTGTTTAAAGGAATCATATTGGCAGTTTCACTTATGAATCTTGAAAGTGCCCTGAGTTTTTTAAGGTTCTCCATGGAAATGCAGTTGATTTTCATTTTCAATGCAAGAACAGGTATTATGGATGTAAGGTCTGCATTACCGCATCTTTCACCATATCCATTAATTGTACCATGCACCATTTCAGCCCCTGCCATAACTGCTGAGACTGAGTTTGCCACAGCCATGTTACAATCGTTGTGGGCGTGTATCCCAAGTTTTATCTCTGAATAATGCTTTTGACGGAGACGTTCATACACATCCTCTGTAATTTGTTTTATGTCATGGGGCAGACTCCCTCCGTTTGTGTCGCAGAGCACAAGAGTATCTGCTCCTCCGTTCAATGCTGCTTCAAGGGTAGCCAAAGCATAATCGGGATTGTCAATATATCCGTCATAAAAATGCTCTGCATCATAGATCACCTCTCTTTTATGTTCACAGAGAAAAGAGGTGCTCTGTTCTATCATTGCAAGATTTTCATCAAGGGTGTTCTTCATTATTTTTTCAACATGAAGCGGCCATGATTTTCCAAAAATAGTAATAACAGGCGTTTCAGCTTTAAGCAGGGCAATAAGGTTTGCATCCTGTTCACTTCTCGTGTTGGGACGTCTTGTTGACCCGAATGCAGCAAGTTTTGCATTTTTAAGTTCAATTTTTTTTGCAAGATCAAAAAACCGAAGAGCATTTGGATTTGATCCGGGCCATCCTCCTTCAATATAATGAATACCGATATCATCAAGTCTTTTAACAATTTTTATTTTATCTTCAGGTGTAAAGCAGATGTTCTCTCCCTGCATTCCGTCCCGTAGAGTTGTGTCGTATAAAATTGCATTTCTCATTATTTTTCTGCCCTTTCTTTTTTTATAAGAAATAAAACGTAACACATTACTTTTATTTCATTTTTTGTTGTG
>CAZLBE010000364.1:0-3264 GCA_964557635.1 uncultured Desulfobacterales bacterium | reverse complement strand
GAGTTTCTTATAAACCGCCATGAAATAAAACTCGATTTGTCAGGATCGCCTCAAAGAATTAAAAATTCTGACAAATTATGGGCCGTAGGCGCAAAGCCAATAAACGTCATGGTTTACGTTTTATTTTTTATAAACATCTATGAAACCAATACGAATTAGCCCAGGCATCTTTCAACAAATGCGGAGCCGTGATTGCGATGCCAACTTATATAATCCAGATCACCTGTATTCTGTATTGATTGGAAATTTGTGCCTTAATTGACTCAAACAAAATTAAGCATTTTTCAAAAATATCAATCTTATCTTTTTGAAAACTGAAAACGGGCTCTTGCACCCTTTTGTCCATATTTCTTACGTTCTTTAATTCTTGAATCCCTTGTAAGACAACCGGCTTTTTTAAGAACTCCCCTAAACTCCGAATCGGAAAGGACAAGAGCTTTTGAAATTCCATGCCTCACAGCACCTGACTGACTCATGACACCCCCGCCCATTACGCGGATATCTATATCAACGGAATCCATCATTTCAGTCAGTACAAGGGGTAGAGACAAAAGATCTCTTGCTGTTTTCTGTACAAAATAATCATCCATGGCTTTATTATTAACTACAATTTTCCCTGTTCCGGGCTTAAGCCATGTTTTAGCCACGGAGGTTTTTCTTTTGCCGGTAGCATAGTAAATATTATCATTTTCCATAAATTATTACAGATCCCTTACTTTTTTGCTTAAACTATATTTCAAGAAGTTCAGGCTGCTGGGCACCATGAGGATGCTGATCACCTGCATATACGTACAATTTATTATTAAGTTTTCTTCCAAGCCTGTTCTTTGGAAGCATACCTCTTACAGCTTTCCTGACAAGCTCTTCAGGTTTTTTTGCCATAAGTTCCTTTGCTGTGGTGGATTTCAAATTACCTGTGTATCCACTGTGCCGATAATATGTTTTCTGGTCCCATTTATTACCCGTGAGACGTACTTTATCTGCATTTATCACGATAACCCAGTCACCGGTATCTGTATGGGGAGTAAAAAGCGGATTATGCTTACCCCTTATCCGCGCTGCCACCTCAGATGCAAGCCTTCCCAGAACTTTGTCCCTGGCATCTACAATACACCATTTTTCTTTATTGTCTGATCTCTTTGCACTATATGTATATTTTTTCAATTCACTCGCTC
Source organism: uncultured Desulfobacterales bacterium (assembly GCA_964557635.1). Taxonomy (GTDB): domain Bacteria; phylum Desulfobacterota; class Desulfobacteria; order Desulfobacterales; family Desulfobacteraceae; genus WGCX01. The sequence continues at coordinate 2,089 of CAZLBE010000364.1, read as the reverse complement.
CTATTCATAAAATAATTTGGGTTAACTACCCCATTATCATGGATATGTCAAGATCTATTTTAAAGCTCTATTGTCTTACCATTTCCTGTATCTGACTTCAAAAATGTATTTTTCCCATTTTCTGGGGCATATTTATCCGATTTCATGGAAACAACTTCAGCATTTAAAATGCCACCGTTTTCAACAATCAAATCTTTGCATTTGACTTTTCCTTCACAGCGCCCGGTTGAAAGTATGATAAGTTCTTTTGTTGCAGAGATCTCTCCTCTGAAACTTCCACCAATAGTCATGCTGGAAACCTTTGCATCTGCATCCACCTTGCCTTCATTTGCAATAACAACAATCTCTCCGTCTATTGTTCCCTTAAGGCTTCCCTTTATTATTAATTTTCCCCTGCTTGTCAAAGAACCGTCAATTTTAAAATCTTTATCAATAATTGAAAGGTTAACCTTGCTTTTACCCTTTAACATAATATCTCCCAAAGCAGATTTTCTGTTAGCCAAATTAAAACCGCCCATTAAAGGCAAATGTTTATTTTTCTGTTACACACTGTTTAAAGTCAATATAAAATCTGCCAATTTGTTTATTACGAAGTGTTGTTATTACTTTATAATGTTTACCCTGCTTGTTCAGCGAATACCCTTTCATAAGAACATCTTTTGAAGTATCAATGGGATAGCCCCTGTCTTCACCAGTATTGTTTCTTGGATTTCCTATGAACCCCTTTAAATTCACAACCAGCTCTGACGGATCAAGGCCATCTGCAACGGCATCCTCAATCTCAAACTTATCTCCTCTGCAAAGTTTAATATGATCATTATTTTTTATCAGGTGTCTTTTTCCGTTTATATTAACCCTGTACATAACAGAAGAAAATGTTTTTTTTGAATCCATTGATTTGCTCACAATTAAGCCCTGAGTCCTGTTGCTCCCGCCGGAATCCTTAAAATCAAGAAAAACACTTCCGCAGGGATAAAAATCCTTTTTAATGGAAATCCTTGTTTGGTCGGTAATAACAATTTTTTTGTGCATGTCGTTGAATCTGCTGCCAAACCCTAATACATCAGCACTTAATCCTCTTTTATAATTAGCTTTTATATCAATAATCTCAATTGTATCACCCCTTGTTATCTCCAGATGCTGCATATTTTCAATAACAACGGGAAGGGCGTTATTAACGGAAAGGACAATATATTGCAATTCAGGTTTTTTTAGATCAACACCCGGGCTTTCCGGTACAATATCAAGAAGTTTCATAAATTCATTAATCGCATAAACAGGCTGCCTTACTTTCTGTTCCAAAGGCAGTGTTTTTGTGGATTCAATACCAAACGCCGGAATTTCACAGGTATAAAGGGCATAATATGTGGCAGACTTTCTCTGTTCCTTGTGAATGGAATCTTTTGCTCTGGTTCTGTGGTTATTAAAATGAAACAAATATTTTGGATTTTTAATATGGGAATTAAGCTTTTTAATCACCTTTTCAGCCATATTTTTAAGATCTATTTTTATCCCGGAGCTTTTGTTTTTATATATATCCGTATCCGCTATAATGGACTGGCCAAATCTCGCAGGATTTATCATTTGTGTCTTCCATTGCGGAGAAAAGATCCCCGATCCTTCATGCAGATTCAAAAGACAGTCACTCTCGTGTATCAATTGTTTTAAGACCTTGACAACCCTGGCTTCATAATCATCATTGGTATTATCGGCAAATTTTCTGTTCATATCTTCATTAATATCACGTCTTTTCTTAAGAATAGAAGGGAAATTAGCCCTTGGTACCACAATCAGATTTCCCTTCTCAAGGGATAAATCCGCATAAAAATCAGCAGCAAGAAAACCTCCGGGCTCATCTCCCTGAATACCCCCTATAAGAAGCAGGGTTTTGCCGGGAGTCCTCCCATATACTCTGTAAACATGGAGCTCATGCTCGGTTCCTTCATAAAAAACAGTATGAGTTTTCTGTGCCATAACTCGCTCTGCAATAAAAAAAACAGAAAAAAACCCAATAAAAAAAATAAAAAATAATTTATTTTGTCGGAGCATGTCCAAATTCATTTCCCGTTGCCTTTCTTTTTTAGAATAT
>CAZLBE010000363.1:0-3266 GCA_964557635.1 uncultured Desulfobacterales bacterium | reverse complement strand
TCAGAAAGTACTATATATGGATAAATTTATTTAATACAGGGAAAGGCAATGAGTTTACAAAAGTTTTACATATGTTTTATGTTTTATATATTTTATACATTGTCAGAACTTTTGATTCTTTGAGGCAATCCGGGCCAAGACAGATTCGCCTCATGGCGGTTATATTGCTTTCATCTGTTCCTGTTTAACCGGGGAATATCCAGTTTTATCCCAGGGAAGATTAATTCCCTGATTTCTAAGCCATGATGCCCTTGTGCAGATTGAAGCGCCAATCAGCAGATTAAGCCCGATTTCCGCAACTTTCCTGTTTTCAGCCTTTTCAAGGAAAGTCCCCTTAACCCACTGATTAAAAGCTCCCATGGCAGGTCCGCACCAGATCTGAAAATCCATTCTTCTGTCTGTTTCATCTGTTAAAGGCCATTTTGAAGAAAGCCCTAAATATGAGCGGAATACAAGGGCCATTTTATGTTTTGGATCATTTTCAGCTCTTTGAATTTCCTTTATATTTTTTTTGCGGAAGAACTCTTTTATTTCCTGCCATTTTTTTTCAAATCCTGACTGGAGAATTTTTTCCTCAATCTCTTTTTTTATTTTTTCTTCAACACTCTCAAATGAAGCTGCTGCACTGTAAACTCTGTAAAGTTTTTCAGCTCTTACCGGAAATAGCGTTCCCCTTTTTAAAACCTGAACCTTTGCTCCTATTTCAAACATATCGGCAGAAGGCGCCATTGCAACATCGGCCTGTTCAGCCTGGGCAAGTAAATTTTTTACATGATTTGAAGTTCCTGCTTCAATGCATGACTGGTTTATAGATCCTGTAAGAATATAGGCTGCTCCCATGTTAAAACCCGCTGCAGCAGATTCAGGGGTGGCTATTCCTCCGGCAAGTCCTGCGCACAAATGATCTTTATAATTGTATTTTTTATTAAGCTGATTTTTAAGGGAAAGCATGGTGGGCAAAAGGGCAAGTGCCGGCCGGTTGTCTGTGTGTCCGCCTGAGTCTGCCTCTGCAGTTAAATCCTGTGCCATGGGTATGTATTGTGATAATTGAGCTTCCTTTTCTGAGATAAGATTTTGTTCAACAAGTGCAGATACTATTTTAGCAGGAGCAGGTGAAAAGAATTTTTTTGCAAGTTCAATTCTTGAAATTTTGGCTATAATCTGGTTGGGTGTTTTAATTTCACCTTTGGAATCCACATGAATTCCCTTTAAACGATAATAAACAAGGGCAGGGGTCATGCTCATGAAAGCTGCAGCACTAACAAGATTTATTCCATATTTTAAGTAAAGATTAACTGTGGCCATCTCAAGTCCAGGGGTGCCGGGAGAATGAATGAGGTTAAAGCCAAAGGGCAGGGGACTCAGATCATTTTTAAGGCTGAAAGCCGCAGATTCAACATCTTCAAGGGAAAGACCTCCTGCCCCGAAAAAGCCCAGCATCCCGTTTTCTGCCATGGCTTTCACCATTTTTACCGATGATATGCCGTTTGCCATGGCACCTGCGATATATGGATATTTAAGGTTATGCCGCTTTTTAAATTCATGATCTCCAAGGTTTTTAAGGGGCAGGGCAGGGGCTAAAGCATAAAGCGGATATTCATTTTGCTTTAATTTATCCGGAAGAGCACCGATTACGGCTGTACCGTGTGAAGAACAGCATGGCTTTCCATTTCTATTAATAAGGTAGACTGGCTTTGAGATTTTTCCAAGTGATGTACCAATGTCATTGAAATCCCTTATCTGTCCGTTTCTATCATCTGTCCATCGGCCAATTTCCATTATTTTTGTCCCATATTCAGTCATATTTTTTCCTTGTATATACCCTGAGCCAAAAAAACTGCTTCCGTCAAGGTTATCTCTTATATTTTATTGCTGCCGTATATACCTTTTAATAAATTCTTTATCAAGTCCAAACAAAAAAGGGTTGAATAGAATACCATTGAGTAAATATACTTTAATCAATAAATATAACTTGACAAACATATCCCTGTTCAATTAGATCATTGATCTTATACTACTTTTCATAAAGCTAAAACACGATGAGGTGAAACAATGAAATTTGAAGTCATCAAAAAAGAAACCGTTATGATGATTCCCCAGCAGGATATGACCGAACGGCGCATTTCCAGCGAAATCCGTTTGGACCCACTGACCGGTCGAACTTCCAGGATTTGTCACTTCATGGAGCTTCAATGGGAAAAACCCGATTTCAACGCCCTTGTTTCAGGAACTGAGTCATGGTGTCCGTTTTGTCCTGACAAAGTTCATACCATAACCCCTTGTTTTCCCAAAAGTCTCATTACTGAAGGCAGGATGCAAAACAACGGCATGATTATTTTTCCGAACATCGCTCCCTACGATACCATCAGTGCTGTTGCCGTTTACAGAGATCACCACTTCATCCCGATGACGGAGTTTACACCAGCCCTTATGACGTCAGCATTCAGTTTTGTACAGGAATTTTTCAGGCGGATTGAAAGCTCCGGGCATCCGGAATCTGTGTATCACATCGTCAACTGGAACTACATGCCGCCATCCGGCAGTTCTATTATTCACCCGCATTTGCAGGTTTTTTCTTCATCAACCGCTCCCAATCTGATGCGCCAGGAACTGGAGGCTTCAAAGCGTTATATTGACAGCCATGGTTCCTGCTTCTGGGAAGACCTGATATCAACAGAAATGAAAACCGGTGAACGCTATCTTGGTCAAATCGGTCGTTCTCACTGGATGACAACCTATGCGCCTATGGGCGTTGCCGGAGATGTATTAGCGGTTCTGGAAGATGTCAGCTGTACACTAAATATGACTGCACAGGATATTCATGACATTTCAGATGGTCTTTCAAAAATCATGGCTGCGTACGACAAAATGGGAATTTACAGCTTTAATATGAATTTTTTCACCGGAACTGAAACCGATGACCATTTCCGCTTTCATCTGCTCTTTTCACCCCGCACATTTTTCAGTCAAAAGCTGGGCACACCCGACGTAGGTGCCTTGCAGTTTCTTTTCGGTGAATCTATTTGCCTGGCTTATCCCGAAAAAATAAGGGATATACTGAAACAAAGCTGGGTCAACCGGAATTAATGTGGTATGCAATAATAAAATAATTGCTAATTGTAACGGATTTAGGGGAGTAACCTAGTATTAAACAATTTCACACATTTCATATATAGAATACAAATTGCTGGAATTAATTTCACCATCCGCTCATCATTTGTTATGCCGTACATGACCGGGATGGTGGAAGATACTGAAAAGGCAAT
>CAZLBE010000362.1:0-3272 GCA_964557635.1 uncultured Desulfobacterales bacterium | reverse complement strand
CACGTCCGGGACTGTGCGGGGGGCGCTGGGTAACCGGCGTTCCTACCGTGAGAGGCATGTTTCACTTCCAGCTTTACGCTTCCCCGGGCAACCTTCCCTTTTTTCGGGGATCCGCCTCATTGCGGTTTTATATGAAACTCCTGCAAAGCACCTCAAATTATAAGCGTTTCTATATTTGTTGAGAGGCCGTCTGAGAGTCTCCGGATCGGCCTCATGGCCGTTATATGAAAGTTCATAAAAGCGGTTTTGTGAGTTTAAATGAGTCATTTAAAAGAAAAAAATCCCCTTGTAAGTGTTATTATACCCGCATTCAACAGGGGGTGGGTTGTTGCAGAAGCCGTTGAATCGGTTATGGCACAGGATTATCATCCCCTGGAAATCATCGTTGTTGATGATGGATCAACGGATGATACAAATGAAAAACTGAAGCCTTTCATGGAAAGCATTATTTTATTGAGACAGGAAAACAGAGGCGTCAGTGCTGCGAGAAATGCCGGTATCAATGCAGCTAAAGGTGAATTTATAGCTTTTCTTGACTCAGATGATCTTTGGATGCCGGGAAAAATATCATGTCAGATTAATTTTTTTAATGATAACCCGGATGCGATGATATGTCAGACCGAGGAAATATGGATAAGAAATGGTAAAAGGGTTAATCCAAAGAAAAAGCATAAAAAAATATCAGGTATGATTTTTGAGCCTTCCCTTAATCTCTGCCTTGTCAGTCCTTCTGCTGTAATGATGAAAAAATCTCTTTTTGAAATTAAAGGAAATTTTGATGAGAACCTTCCTGCATGCGAAGATTATGATCTATGGCTGAGAATAAGCTCAACTATTCCTGTTTATCTGATTGATACACCTTTGATAATAAAAAGGGGCGGACACAGTGATCAGCTTTCCGGGAATCATTCCCTTGATAAATTCAGGATACAATCCCTTGAAAAAATTTTAAAAGAGGAAATATTAACGGAAAAACAGCGCAGCAAGGTAATTGAAGTCCTTGGTGCAAAATGCAAAATCTATGCTCAGGGCTGTATAAAAAGGGGGAAAGAAGAGGAAGCAGAGTATTTTTTGTCTGACCGTTATGAGCGCTTGTAGATTACAGGTCTGTAATATCAATTTTATAATAAGAAACCGGATCGTTTTCTTCTTCTTTCACCTCAACTTCCATTATCCTGCATCTTGATTCTATCTGTTGAATTCTCAAACTTGAATTTGGACAGAAAATCATTGTTCCCGGCATTATCTTTTTCTTAACTTTTACCTCTGCAACGGGTTCATGCTCATTTTCAAGAATCTGCAGCCTTTTTTTGTACTGGAGCAGTTTTTTATTGTCAGCCTCATATTCCTTGATTTTGTTCTCCATGTCCTCAATTGCCTGCATAATTCTATCCTGGCGGGTAAAGGCAATATCAAGTTTTTTTTCTGTATTTATTATTTTTCGTCTAAGTTCATTTATAATATCATTTGTCCTGTTAAGTTCTGTTATATCTCCTGAAGCCTCTAACTCGCCGAGTTTCTTTTCAATTTCTCTGAGTTTAATCTCTGAACGGTCCTGAATAAAAGCTAAATCTGCAATTTTAATATTCAGATCATTATTTTCAGTTTCAAGTTCTGTCATCTTTTCTTTTGTAGCTTTAACGGCCTCAATATTTTCATTTTGTTTTCTATCTGCCCGATTTATGAAAAATTCAATATGCTCGTTGAGACCTGCTTTAATTGTTGAGGGAGCAGAAACGTCTGTTCCTATGCTTCCTGCGATGATTCCCTGTCTTGCTGAAATATACGATGAGATTATTTTCCCTGTTTCGTTTATACAGGTACCACTTAACAATAGTTTTGAGTCAATTATCTCTTTTTGAATAACAATATCTCCAAAAGCCTTTATTTTTGAATTATTAACATATTTTGCCTGTACAGTTCCCTGAACTTTTATGATATCAGCATCCACAATGCCTGATGAAACATTCAGATCTCCTGTAATATCAATTTCAGCCCCTTCGATATCTTTTATGGTCAGGTTTGTGCATTTGATACTGAATCCCGCTTTGACTATTCCTTTAACAACAACATTGCCATTGAAATCTATATTACCGGTTTTGTAGTCCACATCATCCTGTATCGTTAATTCTGAAAGAACAGAAATGTTTCCCATTGCATCTTTATGGGGCATGCCATCTGAAGCAGCAAAAATTTTCAGTTTATCTTCTGAAAATCTTGTTCCTGTACTGCAACCGAAAAATAAATCTATTGGTTCTTCAACGGGTATTTCATCACTGAAAATATCAACCCCTGACCTGCCCTTAACGGCTATTGTCTTTTCGGCAAGCAGGGTGTCCTTTGTCACAAAAGGTATGTCACCTCTGTCTTTAAAATCAATGCTTCCATCGGACAAAATTTTTCCAGCTTTCCTGAAATCGGTTTTAAAAAAATATTTTATTTTTGCATTTACAGGAGATTCGGGAGCAATACCTTTTGCAATAACAAATGGCTCATCATCAACTTTTGCATGTGCAAGCCATATTTTGATGAGTTGATCATCTTCTATGCCAAATTGTATTTTATTTGTTTTTAAATATTCTTCTATAACATCAATGGTAATTGTATTTAAAAGGGATTTTTTTATTTTTATAAGCCCTGTAAGTCTGTATTCGGAGATGATTAATTCAAAAAAATCATCGGGAAAGTTTTCCTGTTGCTGCTGTTCAGGCTTATTATCCTCTGTTTTGTCAATTTTTTGATCTGTTGTTTCAGTGGATTGAAATGCTAACTGGGTTATCATGTCAATGAGTTCGCCTGAGCCGGAATGATAAATATCTGATTCTGAAGTGGAGCCCCGTTTTTCAGCAATTGTCTTATAATCGACATCTGAAATATTTATGGGAGTTTCAGATATATTTGAGATAATACCGGTTAAAATGGCTTTTATTTTATTTTTTATGTTGATGAATTCATTTGCAAATTTTTTTGGGAATGGGTCAATATTTTTTTTGTCAATAAATTTTTCAAGGTTTTCAGGTGAATATTTTGTATTTTGTTCCGATTCCACACTGATCTTTGATCTAAGTATACGTATTCTTTTTTTCTTTTCTTCTATCTGAGTGATAAAAGCCTGTTCCTTTTTTTTGAAATTAAGTGCAATTTTATACATCTGTTTGTTTTGAGTTCCGGTAATTTTTTTTAATAATCTTTTTCTTTCAAGGGACTCAAATTCTTTACATCGCTCATTAATCTTGAGGATAAGCTCCTCGTCACTAAAAGGAATAGACAGA